>NZ_JBVVPM010000019.1:16721-32456 GCF_055811255.1 Bradyrhizobium sp. MI1.11 | reverse complement strand
CGGCCGCCCCCGCCCAACCACCCCCCCCCGCTTGCCAAAAATCCCAAAACCCCCCACCCCCCCCCCCCCCCCCCCCCCCCCCCCCCCCCCCCCCCCCACGCCGGTGCCCATGGCCTCGCTCGCCGGACAACTTTTCAGGCTCGCCAAGGCCGCGCGAGGCGCGGACGCGGATGCGCTCGAAATCTACAAGCTTTCGGCAGGGCGCGCCGAACCGTCCAGCGCGAACTGAAGCACGCTTGCTGTGACTGCTTGCGCTAGCCGTCGGCGAGAAATCGGCCGAACGCGCCGCGCGCGAAGAGCAGCGGCTCCTTCGTATTGTACGTATAGGCCTCGACTGCACCGAGAAAGATCACGTGGTCGCCGCCGTAATAGCGATTGACTGAGCGGCATTGAAAATTGGCCACGCTCTCGGCGAGCACCGGCGCGTTGCCGAGGCCCGGCGTCCACTCGACACCGGTGAACTTGTCATCAGACGATTTGGCGAATTTGCTCGCCAGCGCCTGTTGCGAAACGCCAAGAACGTTGACCGCGAAATGACTGGCGTTCTGGAAGATGGTCAGGCTAGAGGAATAGACGACCAGGCTCCAAAGAACCAACGGCGGATTCAGCGAGACCGAGGCAAACGAATTGCACGTCAGGCCATAGGGCTTGCCGTCGGGAGCCGCGGCCGTGATGATCGTCACCCCCGTGGCGTAGGTGCCGAGCGCGCTGCGAAAATCGCGGGGATCGATCGGCGAGCTGTCGCTCGCGAGTTCGTTGGCCGGATCGGGAACGGCCGGCTGCTTCGGCAGATCATTCATCGGCCGGCCTCACAGCGTGAGATTCTCGGACGGCAGCCCCAGCGCCACGCGTCCATAATTGGTCCCGGCTGCATCGAAATTGAACGCGAGATGCGAATTGATCGCGTGCGCATCGCGGAACTGCCGCTGCAACGCGCCCGTCGTAAACAGGCCCCGTGCTCCGCTCGCGGCAAACAGCATCGACACCGCATCCGTGCAGAAGTTTACTGAAAAAGCGCCGTCGCGCCGATATCTGGTCTTGGTCGCCATATCGGGGATATGACCCCGCCTTGCATCCGCCATGGCATTCAGACAGGCCGAGCGCATGATCAGGCGTGCGGCGTCGATCTTCGCCGAGGCCTCGGCGATCTTGATCTGGGTGCTTTGAAAGTCGCTCAGCCTGGCGTGGTTGTAGGTGGAAATGCGATGACGGACGACCTCCGCATAATCGTCGAGGCATGCCTGCGCGTTTCCCAGCGCGACGCCGGACAGGACGTAGGGAAACAGCGAGAATACCGGGAGCGCATACAGCGGGTTGGGATTGAGCTTGCTTCCCGGAGTCGGCCCACCGTCAAGATCGCCGACCGCGACCGTCATATCGTCGGGCACGTAAGCGTCCCTGACCTCCACGTCGCAAGACCCTGTCCCGCGCAGTCCCGCGACATTCCAGGTGTCGAGGACCTTGTAGTCGGCTTTCGGCAGCAGAAATATCCGATACTCGATGCCGTCCGCCTCATCGTCGGAGTAGACCACGCTTGCAAGCATGTTCCATGCACAGGAGGCAACGCCCGAGGAGAACGGCCAGCTGCCATGGAGCCGGTATCCGCCCTCGACTCTCGTGGCACGTCCGGCCGGAAAAATGAACGAGGACGCGATCAGCGCGTCCGGATCACGGGCCCAGACCAGATCCTGCGCCGTCGGCTCGAACATGCCGAGCATCCAGTGATGGCTCGCCAGATTGGCCAGATTCCAGGCCACCGAGGCGTCTGCTTGTCCGAGCAGGTCCGCGCAATCGATCAAGGCGACATAATCGAGTTCTGCGCCGCCAATGCGCTTCGGCTGAAGCATCCGGAACAGGCCGGCCTCGTGCAGATCCTGCTCAGTTTCCGGCGGCAAATGCCGCAACTCCTCCGTCCGCGCCGCCCGCTCTCGCAGCCGTGGGACGAGCGCCCGGGCCTTCGCGATCATTGCCGCATGGGCAGGTTCATCGGATTGCACCGCCGCGGGCCGGCCCACGCTCGGCTCTTGACCAGGCGCCATTCGTATCCCTCGCTTTCATGCATTTATGCGGCTGGAACATCGCCAAATCAAGCGGATGCAGCGCTAGGGCGCGATTTGCACGTTCCAAGGGAACGCCCTGCTTGGGTTCAAACCTGCTCCGATGGCTTGCCCGATCCAAAAGCCCCCTTTTGATTGAACTCCGAGATCCGAAGATTGTCGTATCCGAGCGTATCACGCAGGACGTCGTTAGTATGTTCGCCCAACAAGGGGGCAGCCACGGGATCGATCGCTCCCGTCAAGCTCATACTGATCGGCGGCTCGATGTTCGGGATCCACTCTGCCGTACGATGTGGAATCCGGTTCAAGCGATGGCGCTCTCGCGCCTCCGGTGCATTGAATCCCTCCTCGACCGTCCGCAGATAGCCGACCGGTATATTGGCCAGCTTCATCTTGGTCATCCAGTTTTCGAGAGTATCGCTCGCGAAGACCTCCGCGATGGCTGCCCGCAGAAGCTCCTTGTTCTCGGAACGCGCCTTGCGCGAGGCAAACTGCGGATCGGTGATCAGATCCGGCCGGTTCAGCACCTCAACAACCAGCCGACGATAGAGCCGGTCGTTCGCGCAGGCCATGTAAAGCGGTCCATCGGAGGCCTCGTACACGCCGACGGTAGGAGAGCCACTCGGCGAATTGCCAAACCGGCCGGGATTTTCGCCGTTGATCAGATAGGCCATGCCATAGAAGCCGGTCATGCCCATAGCGACGTCGAACAGGGCGACCTCGACATGCTGGCCGCGACCGAGCCGATCCCGCGCCAACAGCGCCATCAGGATGGCGTTGCAGGCAGACATCCCCGTCGCCATATCTACGATCGGCGGGCCGGTGCGAACCGCCGGGCCATCAGCAAATCCGTTGAGCGACATGAAGCCGCTTTCCGCCTGCGTGATCGGATCAAAGCCGGGACGCGAGGCAAACGGTCCGGTGCGCCCGTAGGCGGAGATCGAGCAATAGACTAGCCGCGGATTGAGTGGCGCAACACTTTCATAGTCCAGCCCAAATTTCTTCATGATCCCGCTGGAGAAGTTCTCGACGACCACGTCGGCCTTGCGAATCAAATCCAGCGCGATCTCACGAGCCTCCGGCACGGTAAGGTCAAGCGCGATGCCACGCTTGTTGCGATTGAGGCTCAGATAGGCAGCACTCTCCCCACCGATCTCGGCGTGTTCATACGCACGCGTGTCATCGCCCCCGTCTGGATTCTCGATCTTGATGACGTGCGCGCCGAAATCAGCAAGCGTCTGCGTACAAGCCGGGCCGGCAACCACACGCGTGAAATCGACGACCAGCAGACCATCGAGCGCGGTAGGCGCGCCCGTCGCCCGCGACGAACGTTCCGGCAATTGAGGCTTGGTGGGCATCGACGGCGCTCCCTTACATCGGCTTATGGTTGCCGAATTTCCCGCAGGAGCAAACTTAAAGCCCGGCACCGCCGACTTCGCAAGTCCTTCGCCCGCATCGCTTCAATACGCAATAAGGGCCCGGCAGCTGTCAAGCTGCCGGGCCCTTGAACGTTCCGTGTTGCGCTTCATCTCGCGCGAACCATTTTTACGTTGCGTGAATCTCGTTCCGCACCACGGGAAACCTGGCTCCATTCGTTCAGCGAAGCCGCTTTCGCCAGTAAAGCGTATGCGGCCAAGCCCAGGGCACATGGGGTTCGAAGAGCCGATAGCCCCCCGGATGACGTTATTGGCAGACACCGGATTGTCCGTCGTATCCGAGACGATGCTGTCCCATCCAATACGCCGTGCCCTTGCCTCGATCACCCGCATCAGCCTGCATTGGAGGTCACGTCCCCCGGTGCCGCTGCAACACACCGACCCTGGAGAAATAACCGCCATTTCGGATGTGCGTTGACGGCACGACACCGGCGAAGGCTACCGGCTCATCGCCGTGATAGGCAAGCCACCACGCCCCTAACTTGAATTGTGGCAAGGGAGCCGCATCGAAGAACGTCAACCGATGAAGGTCGGCCAATGTATCGGCGATGTCGTCGTCGGATGCATCGACAATGCGAATTTTGTACATGAGACGGTCCGTTGGCGAAGGATGACGCGAGTGGAATGCAGCAATGTCGTCGCGGCTGAAGCTCACTTGCCGAGCACGAACTTGACGCTTAGCCCAACCACGCCCATCAGGCCGGTGGCGATCACCGTAATCACGGCCTTGAGCGTGTAGCTCTGCGCCTGCTCCACGCTCCTTCGCCATCGGCGAAGGTGCTGAAAATCCGCCCTTAGCTCTTTTCGATCGTCATCGTCTATTCCGAAAGACGCCAGCACCGATGCTACTGTCCGCAATACGATGGCATCGATGTTCGCTTGCTGAAGCCTGTGTTGCTCGGCCAGCGTCTCGGCAACGATCGCCCTGACTTCGTCATCTGCCATCTTCACCGCTTGATGATCCTCTCAATGTTCTCGAAGCCGCGCTTGGCGAAGTAGGAGACAACCAGATTGGCCGTGATCGCCGCAAAGCCCGCGAGGCGTCCGTGGAACCAAAGCCGAGGACCTTGTCCCAGACCAGGAGTTTCGCGAACTAAAGCGCGACGCAATAGCCCATCAATTTGTCCGGCTCCCACCAATGCCCGATCTCCGCTCCCGGAGACCGCAGGGGCGCGAGCACTGGCCCAGCGCCGCGGGCCGGCACGTTCGCGCGTGCACGGCCAGCAATGGTACGGACGGCGGCACGCCGATCGGCGCTCCCTCAACGCGTTTCAAGCGATGCGTGGCCGTGATGCGTGGGCCGCCGTCCGATTCCAAAAAATGGGATACGAAAAAACCCGCGGCGGATTTTGTCCCGCGCGGGCGTTGCGAACTTTTCGACGATGCCACTATGCCAGTGTTTTGCCCGACGGGTCAAGCTCCATTTCGATTTTTACGAATTAAACCCGACGGAGACCTTCGGGAAGCCAATTCCAGTCAGGCTGCCGGCGTTTCGCCCGACGTGTCAACGAACGAACCGTCCCTGCCCGCGTTAGCCGGTCAGGAGGATCGACCAATGACGCTGAACATGACACCGAAAACCTCGCGAGACTTGCCCGGCCAGAAGCCGCGCATCGACGGGGAGCTCGACACGCAAGAGGCTCTCATCTCGGACGCTGACGAAACCGAGGACCGGGATCGCGATCTCGTTCACGGCGAGGGCGGAACCATTGATTGTCCCACCAGGCCTGGCGATCTCTCGAAGGACGATTAGGCCGGCGAGCCCGAATGACGAGGCTCTTCCTCTCATTCTGATATGTGGTGCGCAACGGGCTTGCTTCAAGTCCCCGGTGATCGCGTAGAACCCTCGGCCCAACCAACAAGTCGAGGGGTCACGACATGTCCGTATTGCTTCCGACGTCCCGGTCGCGCAGCCGGGAACAACGGGCCACCGCGAACAATCCGGCGATGACAGACCATGCCGTCGTCATCGCCGGTGGCGGACCGACCGGCCTGATGCTGGCCGCCGAGCTCGCCCTGGCGGATGTCGACGTCGCCGTGGTCGAACGACGCGCCGATCAGGAACTGGTCGGCACGCGCGCCGGCGGATTGCACGCCCGCAGCATCGAGATCCTCGATCAGCGCGGCGTCGCGGATCGTTTCCTGCGCGAAGGACAGATCACCCAGCTCGCGGGCTTCGCCTGGACCAGGCTCGACATCAGCGATCTCCCCACCCGGCACGCTTACGGGCTCGCACTGCGGCAGAGCCACATCGAGCGCATCCTGGCAGACTGGGTCAGCGAGCTCGCGGTGCCGATCTATCGAAACCGCGAGGTGACGGGCTTTGCGCAGGACGAGACCGGCATCGACGTGACGCTCTCCGGCGGCGAGGCCTTGCGCGCGAATTATCTGGTCGGCTGCGACGGCGGCCGCAGCCTGGTGCGCAAGGACGCCGGCATCGACTTCGCGGGCTCCGATCCGACGCTGAGCAACCTCATGGCCGAAGTCGAGATGCGAGACGAGCCGGCATGGGGCCTGCGCCACGACGCGCTCGGATTCCACGGCCTCAGCAAGACCGAGAGCGGACGCGTGCTGGTGGTCGTGACGGAAGCGACGCTCGATCGCACCGGCGCGCCCGGTCCCCGCGATCTCAGCGACGCTCTCGTCGCCGTCTACGGCACCGATTTCGGCCTGCACAATCCCGCCTGGATCTCCCGTTTCACCGATGCGGCACGGCAGGCCGTGTCCTACCGCAAAGGCCGCGTGCTGCTCGCCGGCGATGCCGCGCATATCCATCACTCCGTCGGCGGCCAGGGCCTCAACACCGGCCTGCAGGACGCCGTCAATCTCGGCTGGAAGCTCGCGCAAATGGTTAAGGGCCTGTCGCCCGACAGCCTGCTCGACACCTACCACGCCGAGCGCCATCCCGTCGGCGCGCGGACCTTGCGCAACACCATGGCGCAAATCGCTTTGCTCCGCCGCGGCGAGGACGGCCTCAAGGCCGCGCGCGAGGTCGTGTCCGAGCTGCTCGCGATGGACGCGCCGCGCCAGCGTTTTGGCGCGATGATGAGCGGGCTCGACGTGCACTATGATCTCGGCCAAGGACACGCGCTGCTTGGGCGGCGCATGCCCGACCTCGATCTGACGGTCGACGGGCTGCCGCTGCGATTGTTCACGCTGCTGCACGGCGCGCGCGGCTTGCTGCTCGATTTCGGCGAGGCAGGCGGCCTCGACATCGCGCCCTGGGCAGATCGCGTCGATCGCATCGAGGCCGAGTGCGAGGGACCGTGGCAGCTTCCGGCGATCGGACAATTCGCAGCACCCGGCGCCGTGCTGGTGCGGCCCGACGGGCACGTGGCCTGGGTGGGAGATGAGAGCCAACATGGATTTGCGGACGCGATCACGAGATGGTTCGGACCGGCTGCAGACTAGTTCAGGTCGGGCGCGAAGGAACGCGGCTCAAGATTCGAATATTCGCGCGTTCACCGTGCGCAGGCTCATCGACGCTGCCGGCTTGCTGCGGTGGCGTCGGGGCCGGCTGATGAGATAGCGCGTCGCGCATCCATCGGGGTAAACCGATCAGAGCCGCGTTCTCTTGCTGTGGATGCATATTTCTGGACTCCGGTGGAGTCGATGGCGACCGTGTTTCCATTGCAATTTCCTCGCCTGGAGACAAGACGATGCGAAGCCTACGAAGCCTCGGGTTCGCTGGTCTCATCGTTGACTATCGATGAATGATCCGGATGTACGATGATGCGTTCGATCCGTTGCCGCAATTCGCGCGGCCGTGCGTCCGTAGCCAAGGGCTGCACCGGCTTGCCCCACCCACGATCGGGAATAGCGTTTGCGGCGGCCACCCGCGCAAAAGCATTCGCTGTCTCTCTAAACATGATGGCAGCAAGCACGTTGAGTGCGGCTTCGGTCTTGGCGCGTGCCAGGGTTTCGATATCGGCCAGCGTTGGTGCCCCGAAACCTTCACTGGGCACATGCTGAGCAACAGGAAGATGCGGCTCGGTCCTTCTCCTAAATTTGGGCATTTGAAATCCGTTTGTTAAATAACGAGTCTCCGCAAATACAAAGCCCGCGGCGGATTGCTCCGCGCGGACTGATCTTCAATGATGCTATTCTGCCAGTGTTTTGCCCGACGATTCAGGCGCGGCAGCCGCACTCCTTCAAGGCAGCTAGCTACAGCAGCACCTGCCGGTCTCTTGAACCGGCGGACAGCGAACGGTGCCGAAGGAGCAGAACACGCAGCAGTCGCCAGAGAGCGGCTTCAGGCGCTCGCCGCAGCCTTTGCAGTCATAGAAGAACTGGCAGGCGTCGGTCGGCATGACCTCGGTAGCAGCGTGACCGCACTTCGGGCACGTGATGGTAGAGTTTAAGATCATCCGAGATGTTACCGTGCGCGGTGCTCTGGACCGAGGAACGTCCGCTCCCTCCAACTTGTGGCGCAGCTTCCTGATCAATTCGCGGAGGTCCGCGGCATAATCTTCGATGATGCGCCACCGGGCCTCGTCGCTCTCGCGGGGCATCACTTCTGGCTTTTCCGGCGGCTTATCACTCACGGCATCATACGAACCGCCCCCGCGCCATGCGACTTTGACCTAGATCAAAAATCTTCGGTCCTTGGAGCCTCATCCACCTCCTTCAAGCGCGCGGGGGGCACCGAGAAGGAGCTGCCGGCGAGCCTTCTTCAGATCGGTCGCCAGTTTTATCTTCTCTCTCAAAACGAGAATTTCGGAATATTCCTTTTGGATCTCTGGGTGGATGCGAAGTGCTTCGAGCTGCTGGGTCGCTAGTTTGAAGATTGCGGCAATATGCGTACCTTGGATGGAGTGCATGGTGATCAAATCCGCTGTGGGAAAAACGGGACGGGACCATACAGCGAACTGCGTTGCGGTGTCGCTCGAAATAAACAGCCAACCATACTGTCGTTTTTTGCACCGCGTCATTGCCGATGTCGGTGCTTGGCCGAACAGGCGTTCCACTGGCGCGGTCTCAATGAACAGCGGCGTGCACAATCTCAAAGCGGAGCACCACCCTAAGCACAGGTCCGCAGCCGTCCCGCACCTCGATTGAGAGGGTACGAACTACCGAGCCCGGCAGCACGTCCTTGGCGAAGTCTGCCATTGCCTCGGAGGCCGCACGCTTCACATTCGCTAAGGTGGCGATTTCGACCCCGATCTCGTCAGGAACGAACCTGTCGTTGTCGCGCGTGTCGAAGTAGTAGTGGGGCATGGTGGTCAAGGCGCGGTCGCGCTTGATGTTCCTACCAAAATTAGAACACCCCCAAGAAAACGACTATGACGGCCCAGCTACGGCTCGGGATGGATCGAGACGGTTCTCGCGCTGGTCGTCGGCGTATTCTTGTGCCACCCGGGGAGCTTGCTGACGGTGGCGCTGGTCCCTCTCGGTGGCAGTGAGAATTTGCTGCGCTCGCCTGGCTATCGCTTCATAGTTCTTGGCAACCTGGCGAAGCGTGGCTCTCGCCTCCACGTGTTCGCAGTTGTCGGCCTTGGTGTGAAACTCCTCAGCCCGTATGAGCCAATACTTCGGGGAGTGCATTCGCTCGATGCCCATGGCCAAATCCCCTAAATCGGACCATCCAGGTTATTAATGGACGTTCAGGCCAGCTGGTTCCCGGCTGCACTCAAATAGCGAAGAGCAAAACACGGAGCGCAAGAAAGCCGGCCGCTCACGCGACCGGCTCGCCACAAACCTATGTTCTGACCCAAAACGATCAGCGACCCAGCTTACGCTCCACCTTCTTCCGGCTGCTTCCAACCTTCTTAACCGCCTTCTTCACAGCAGAAGCCGAGCGGCCGGTCTTCTTTGCCTCGTAGCCAACTTCGTACTTCTGTCCACCCGCAACGGGCGCGCGGTCCTGCTTGCGACCGCGAGTTGGCTGCTTCTTCGCTTTAGCCATGTTGCTCTCCTTGCATCTCTGAAACGCAAGAGGATTCAATGGGTTCCCAACGCCCTTCAAGGTCGCGCCCGTCGTCGGAACGAATCCGGCCAGAAAGATTCGAAACAACGTGTTCGTTGCGTGGAGTTTGTCAGTGGCGTTGCAGCGTCAGCGTAAGCCGGGGGCGCTCGGGGTGAAAGCGCCCTTCCCCGGCTTCATCGAACCGGCCTTGGCATCGACGGTGGACCGCGTACCAACCGGAGAGAGGTGGATTCACGAAATCAAATTCGACGGCTATCGGGTGCAGCTTCATTTGGCCAACGAGGCCGTCACCGTCTACACCCGTCGCGGTCACGACTGGACCAAACGCTTCAAGAAAGTCGCCGACGACGCCTGGCACATCAAGGCGGGATCGGCGGTCATCGACGGCGAGGTCGTCGTCCCTGCTGCCGATGGCAGCACCGATTTTTCCGTCCTTCAAAACGAGCTGAAGGGCACATCGTCCAAGATCGTGCTCGTCGCATTCGACCTGCTTTATCTGAATTCGCGAGACCTTCGCGGTCTGCCGCTGTTTCAGCGCAAGGCCGAGCTGAAGAAGATCATCGCCGGCACCGACGTGCAGTTCAGCGAGAGCTTCGAGATCGAAGGACGCGAGATGTTCGCGCACGCCTGCAAGGTCGGGCTAGAGGGCGTGGTCTCAAAGGTTCGCGACAGCATCTACAACAGCGGCCGCGGCAACAACTGGGTCAAGACAACTTGCGCGCAGCGAGAGACGCTAACCATCGCCGGCTTCGCACTCGACGAAGGCAAATGGGACGGCATCTATCTCGGGCGCCATAGGGGAGATGATCTTGTTTATGCGGGCAAGGTCGACCACGGATTCGACAAGACATCTGCCGCAGAACTGCAAAGACTATTGAAGCCGCTCATTCGCAAGACGCAGCCTTACGCCAAGCGGATCGCGCACAAGGGCATCTGGGTCGAGCCGAAGCTGCTTGCGGAAATCGAGTATCGCGCCAAGTCGGCGGAGGGGAAGGTCCGGCATCCCTTCTTTAAGGGCTTGAGAGAGGATCTGTGATGGATGCGTTCGATCGATGGTGGATATGGGCCGAGAAATCCCTTGATGATCCGCAAACCATTCCGGTCTGGCTGCATGAGGCAGTGCTGCAGCTTTCGCCGGATGAACGGCGAGATCGCTCTAAGGTGAATGCCGCAGCAAAAGAAGCGGAGGCGCACTATGAGATTTAAATTCCGCACAGAGGGTTGGCAGCCCAGGAGCGAGGAAGAACACTTCATGATTTGTCCGACCTGCGGCGAACGCTTCGACTGCCGCGATCTCGGAGAAGCGCTCGAGCACCAACACGGCGAACCGGTCGAGGAAGAGCCGACGCAGCACTGATGCCGCCGGAGGTTTTCCACAGCCACGACAGGCAGTGGTTCGTCCAACTTTTCGCCTACTACCCATCGATAATTTGCCAGCTTAGCCGGCACGTGGCTTTGATCGCCCATGACCACCAAGTCCCGCCAACATCTCTACGGCACTCAAATCAAGATTTCGGCCGAGCGCGCCAAGGAGGCGCGCAAGGAGGCCGACAAACTGGCTTGCGCGGCCTGGAACTATCGGATGCTTGGCTATAAGGGCCCGGCGCAGCCATCGCCGACGATCGGAGACGCCATCAACGCGGGCTTCCTCTACCTCGAAGTGCGATGCCTTGGATGCGACACCAACCAAACCGTGGCGCTCGATATCGTCCGGCGTGTGAAGACAACGCCGGTGCATGAACTCGAACGCTACATGCGCTGCAAGGACTGTTCGCAAGTGCGAGGTTATCCTTACAAGAAGAGCGCTCTCATGGCGCTGCGGCCAACGAAAATCTCTGCTACTAATCCTGCGTCGTATTGGTGGCCCGGCGAGCGCTAAGGACAATCTCTCGCATGTGCAATCTCTATTCGATCACCACCAATCAGGCGGCGATCGCCGACCTCTTCCGCGTCGTGCGTCGTTACGAGGGCAATCTGCCGCCGATGCCGGGTGTGTTTCCGGATTACCCCGCACCCGTCATTCGCGATGCAGCCGGCGAGCGAGAGATGGTGCTGATGCGCTGGGGCATGCCCCCGCCACCGCGCACCGGCGGCCCGCCCGCGACGAACATTCGCAACACCTCGTCCCCGCATTGGCGTGCGTGGCTCAAGCCGGAGCACCGCTGCCTCGTGCCAGTCAACAGCTTTGCCGAATACGCGCCGGAGACCAACCCGAAGACGAAGAAGAAAGACATCGTGTGGTTCGCGCTTGCCGACGCTCGGCCGCTGTTCGCGTTCGCCGGGATCTGGACGACTTTCAATGGTGATCGCGGCACCAAGTCGAAGCCCGTTCCAGGGCCGCATCAGGTCTACGGTTTTCTCACCACGACACCGAATGCGGTGGTTGAGCCGATCCATCCGAAGGCCATGCCGGTGATCCTGACTACAGCGGAGGAGCGAGAGGTTTGGCTGAGGGCGCCGTGGGACGAAGCCCAGGCACTGCAACGGCCGCTGCCGGATGAGAGCTTGAAGATCGTGGCGCGCGGCATCGAGAAGGAAGACGCATTAGCCGCTGCTACAGTTGATTCCTAATATCGGGGCCTTGTTCGGCATGCGCTTCCGTTCAAAAGTGAACATTGCCTCAAGTTGAGTAACCCGCTCAAACCACTGAACCCGCTCACACAATTTAATCCGGCGACATATCATATGATATGTCTCTGCCTCAGACGACGGGCGTAAGCTTTATCCCATCACCGCAAGGCAATTGGCATCTGCCGGTGATGAGAACGCCCAACCAGCGCTCCCGCCCTGGACGAACGAGGGAGACGTGCATGCCGACACGCCGACGCTTCAAGCAGACGACGACACTCACCGAACGGCTCGCCGAGGAGGCCGCGCGGCTTCGCGAGGAGGCGCGTACGATCGCGCCGGGGCGCCGCCGCGAGATGCTACTGCGCAGGGCGCGGCAGGACGAGACCGCCATGCACATCGACGCCTGGCTGCAATCGCCAGGGCTGAGGGCACCGACATGACCCAGCAATATCGCGCTTATCTCGTCGGCGACAACGGCGTCTTCCGCTCCGCCGAAGCGTTCGAGGCCGCGTCGGATGCGATCGCCCTCACCTTCGCGCAGCAGTTCACGCGGCACGGCAAGGTCGAGGTCTGGCAGCTCGGCCGCAAGATCGCCGTGCTCGAGCCCGAGTCATCCGCGCCGGAATTTCTCACGCGTCAATGATCGCCTGATGTCGAGGGCGTCCTGAAGGTCTCGATCGCGAACGAGAAATTGACCTGCATCACGGGACCCCTGGCATCGCGAACGTCGATCGCCATCGACTGCCTAGCGCCCGCGGCAGGCGCGGAAACGATGGCGTCGCGCGCCATGTCCGCGACCGACTTGGCGGCCTCTGCCTGAACGGCGCGCGAGCTGGCCAGCTCAAGCCCTTCCTCGTCGAGCGCTACACCGGTGTCGTCGCGCAGGTCGAAATAATATCGGGGCATTGCAGCATCCTTTGCCCGTAATAGGTCCGAAGCGGACAAAGGGTTTCCGGGGCAGCGAAAAAATCTGTTGGAATCAATAGGTTCCGGGAACTCCGCCGTCCCTCTGCCAGCGCGGCGCGGGAGCAGCTTGCCGCGCTCGCGCCCGGTTTTTCGTCAGGGAGCGAAGCGACAGGGCGAAACGACGCGGCCCCCTCACTCCTCCGCAAGCTTCCCGACGATATAGGCATCCACCGTTTCGGCGAACGAGCGCTGCACGCCGACCGCAGTGCCATGCTGGTCGAGCGCGTCGCGCTGGAGCACGCGCAGGCCGCGGCCGCGCATGCAGACCGGCGCCGTGTTCAGGTATTGGTCGATCGCGCCTGTCGCGAGCGGGATGGCCTTCGGGTCGCCCCTTGCGATCAGAAGCCGCAAGAGGCTCTGGCATTCGGCCAAACCTGGCATGGGATCAGCGCCTCACGCCTGCCGCGATTTCGCCGGCCGCTTCACCGGCTGGGTGTGGGTGCCGAACAGCGCCAGTAAAAACGCGACTTCTTCCTTCGAACCGACCTGGATACCGGCGGGGCTTCCGACTTGGATCATGATGATCTCCTTTTCGCTTGGTTGGTCGGGCGCAACGGGCGGGGCGTTCGAGACAACCTGGTTTCAGCACTGTTTCAGGCGTGTTTCGTCGCGGCGCGCCATGTCCATGGTCGCCTGAATAGGAACAGCTTTTGGGATCAAAAAGTTATTCGCGCGTCGGTCCGGATGCACGACCGGCGCCCCCCACGGCCTCAGCTCGCCCCCCGGGCTGGGGCCGTTTCTTTTCGACGCCTCAGTTTCGGTTTTGGTTTTGGTTTTGGTTTTGGTTTTGGTTTCGCCTGGGCGTCTCCCAGGACAGCTTGTTGCACCGGGAGCACCGGAAGATGGCGATCGCGCCATCCGGTGAAGCCACCGCGTCGATGAATGTCATGGGTCTGTTGCACGCAGCACAAATCGGCCGCTGCCTGGTGTCTTGATCCGTCATGCGCGCAAACGCGGGACAGAGCAGGAGGTTTCTATCGCTCTGGAGGTTCAGGGTGCCAGATCTTCGGAACGTTTTGCTGAAGCAGTGAGATCGATGCCGCAATCTGCTCCCGCGAACGGCGCAGCAATTGTCGTGTCGTTTGCCTTGCATCGAGCTGGTGCAATTTCTGCCGGTCGAGATCCGCCTCGAATTCCTCGCGGGTGAGCATGACAAGCTCCCGTGTTGCTGCCCATTCGCAGAGTACGTCGAGATACGATTGAGGACCGCTCAGAAGTGAACACACGGCGGGATGCCCGCCTGCGGGCTTTCGACCCAGCCGGTCTTCAGGGTCCGCGCTTCTGCGTGGCGAGGCGCAACGCGATGCCGTGCTGCCAGGCGCGCACTCTCACGGCGGCTTCGCTGCGACCGAGTTCGCCGGCGATCTCGTCCGGCCGCGAGCCGGCGTCGGCCAACGCCTTCAGCCGCTCGTGCTCTTCCGCTGTCCACTCTTCAACAACGGGTAGCGTGATTGCATGGTCGTAAGCTGTCTCGCCTGCGTGGTCGATGCAGGCGACAAGCGAGCGAAACAGGCGAAGTTCCTATGCGACCTTGCTCTGAGATCTGCGACGGGGCGTCCCGCAGATGGACCGACGACGGCGCTCGCTCAGATCCAGACGTCCTCGCGGCACGAATCGCACCGATAGATCAGGATCGAGCAATCGCGCCTCACATCGAAGATCGAAGTCAGGCAGCGCGTATCCCTCTCGCATTTGGGGCAAGCCGGCCTCGGCTTGTAATGATCCGGCCTCGTTGCCGGGCCTGCTTGCTGTTCACTGCTCATCTCATTCCTCGGTGGAGGACTGAGTTCCTAAGTACCAAAGTGGACATTCGTTCCAATCACGCGGGCGGCGCTTCTCATGGAAGCGAGGGCCTAGACGCCCCATGATCGCGCGCGCTGATCATCGGCTTCGTCCTGAACCATCAAGCGGGTTTGTCCTGAACGATCAAACCGGCTTGGTGTTGGGGGGGCCCCCCCCCCCCCGCAGTTCGTCCAGGCTCTCGAGCGTGCAGATGCGCGCGGCGCGGCGCGCCAGCTCGTCGTAATTTTGCGCCACCTTGCGCAGCACGTCCCGCGTCTCGGGATATTCGCAATTGTCCGCCTTGGTGCGGAATTCTTCCGCCCGCATCCGCCAGTACCGCGGAGGGTGCATCCGCTCGGCTCCCATGGGCCACTCCCCTCAGTTGGTCCAACTGTTCCTGCTCATTAATCAAGAGCGCGTCCAGGAGTTCCCGCGCAGATGTTCCGGTTCCGATCACACGTCCCGATTGCGCAGGGATCGCAGCTGACGACAGCATCTCGCGGGAAAGATCGACTTTAGTTCAAATGCGGCAGGGCGGATTCGGCAGGACGCAACGGGTTGGCGCCATGGTGGGACACGTCCCTTGCGACAAACGCAACGGGGATAGCTCGGAGAGATCGTCGATGTATGTCGTCGCCGCCGCGTTGCTGGTGCTGTCGGGACTGTTCTACTCCGCGAGCCATCACGAGATCGGCTCGTTCGGCGTCACCATGTGCACGTATGGCGGCGCGTTCTGCGACAATCCGCTGATCGTCTTTTCCGGCGCCGCGCTGGCCGGCGCCTGGGGCATGTTCGTCAGCGTCAAATAGTCCCGACCGCACGCGCTCAGGGGACAAACGTCTCGCCGGTGTCCGTGCGCGGACTGCGCGACGGCCGGCCATGGCGGGCCGGGGGGGGGGGGGGGGGGCGGCGGGGGGGGGGGGGGGGGGGGGGGGGGGGGGGGTGGGGGGGGGTGGGGGGGGGGGGGGCGGGGGGGGGGGGGTGGGGGGTTGTGGTT
>NZ_JBVVPM010000019.1:0-16711 GCF_055811255.1 Bradyrhizobium sp. MI1.11 | reverse complement strand
GCACCGCGCCCCGGGGAAATTAATAAAACACCAAAAAACCCCCCCCCCCCGGGGGGGGGGGGGGGCGGCGCCCCGCCCCCCCCCCGCCCCGCGGGGCGGGGGGGGGCCGGGGGGGGGGGGGGGGGCGGGGGGGGGGGGGGGCCCCCCCCCGCGCCCGGGACGCGCGCAAAGGCTGCACTGGGTATTCTTCGATGATGCACTTATACAGGTGTTTTGCCCGACGAGTCAAATGGAGATTCGCTTTATCAGAAATTGGCGAGGAGCCCGCTACGCGAAGCCCGGGAACCTTGTTCCCTCCTTGGCATTTGTGAAGGACGCGCCCCGACCGAGACCCCTCCTGCCATGACCGACAATGCTCTCGCCCCCACGAAATCCGCGCCGTCGCTGTTGCAGAGGTTGGGGCCGGGTCTCGTCACCGGGGCGGCGGACGACGATCCGTCCGGCATCGCCACCTATTCGCAGGCCGGCGCGCAATTCGGTTACGGACTGCTCTGGACGGTATTTCTGACCACGCCGTTCATGATCGCCATCCAGCTCGTCAGCGCCCGGATCGGCCGCGTCACCGGCAAGGGGCTGGCCGCCAACGTCATGCAGATCGCGCCGCGCTGGGCGGTGCTGTCGCTCGTCGCCATGCTCGTCGCCGCCAACACCTTCAACATCGCCGCCGACATCGCCGCGATGGCGGAGGCGCTCTCGCTCGTGATCGGCGGCCTCAACCACGAGCACGCGCTGATCTTCGCGGCGGGCTCGACCCTGCTGCAGGTGTTCCTGCCCTATCGGCGCTATTCGCCGGTGCTGAAATTTCTCACCTTGGCGCTGTTCGCCTATGTCGCGACCGCCTTCACGGTCGAGATCCCGTGGAGCACGGCGCTGCTCGCGGCGGTGTGGCCGAAGACGAATGTCAGCGCCGATTATTTCATGATGGTCGTCGCCGTGCTCGGCACCACGATCAGCCCGTATCTGTTCTTCTGGCAGGCCTCGCAGGAGATCGAGGAGATGAACCAGGGCAGGCGCGACAAGCCGCTGCGCGAGCTGAAGCACGGCGGCAGTCCGGAGCTGGCGCGCATCCGGGCCGACACCATCTCCGGCATGCTGCTCTCCAACGGCATCGCCTTCTTCATCATCCTCACCACCGCGTCGGTGCTGCACGCGAATGGCGTCACCAACATCAATTCGGCGACGGAGGCCGCCGAAGCGCTGCGGCCGCTCGCCGGCGACTTCACCTTCGCCCTGTTCGCGATCGGCATCATCGGCACCGGCCTGCTCGCAATTCCGGTGCTGGCGGGCTCGGCCGCTTACGGCGTGGCGGAGATCTTCGGCTGGCGCGCGACGCTGGAGGCGAAGCCCGACGAGGCGGTCGGCTTCTACACCATCATCGCCGCCGCCACCATCATCGGCTTCGGTCTAGGGTTCACCGGCATCGACTCGATCCACATGCTGGTCTGGAGCGCCGTGCTCAACGGCGTCGTCGCCGTTCCGATCATGGCCATGATGATGCTGATCGTCTCGAGCAAGACGATCATGGGTCGCTTCAAGGGCCGGTCATGGCTCGTCGCGCTGGGCTGGCTCGGCACCGCGCTGATGGCGCTGGCCGTGCTCGCCCTGCTCGGCTCGTCATTGATCGGCTGACTAACCTTGCGACAAGGCTGCCGATATCTGCGAGGCGATGATGAAGGCCGCGAACACCGCCGGCACGCCGATGAAGCGCAGGAATTGGTCTATCGAAAGCATCGCTGTCTCCCGCAAGACAAAAAATGTTTGCGCCCGCTGCGCTATTCCACCCCGTGCGCAGCGTGCTGATCGGCCGTCAGAAACTGATCGGAAATGGCGGCTCCACTCATCGTGAGCAGCGCCAGGATCGAAATCACAGCCAGAAATTTCATGGCCGGAGGGTCGATCCCGATTGTGGCCAAAAACGTCAAAGCATGGTCCCTTTTCAGGACAACCCCGGGAAAGATCATGGCTGTCCCCACCGGATTTTCCCTTAGAATGGCGGGAAGGGCCTTCCAGGCGCCCCTCGCCGGGCTTCACTGCGCAGGACCGTTCGCCTAACAATCCTGGCTGGAGCCGGGCTTGCGAGCCGGCCAAAGAAAAAAAGCGCCGCCGGGCGACAGGGAGCGACATGACCAGATCGTCGAAAGCAACAAGCCTCGAAATCCTCGCCTGCGATGCCGGCTGGAGAAACTACCATTTCGTCAAGCTGACGACCGAAGACGGCGTCGTCGGCTGGAGCGAGTTCGACGAGGGTTTTGGCTCACCCGGCGTCGGTGCTGCGATCCAGCGCCTGTCCGCCCGCGTCGTCGGGCAGAACGTTTTCCGGCACGAGCGCATCTACGCCGAGCTGTTCGCGGCCACACGTCCCGCCGCCGGCGGCGTGGTGGCGCAGGCGCTCGGCGCGATCGAGAATGCGCTGCTCGATGCCAAGGCGAAATGTCTCGGCGTGCCCTGCTACGAGCTGCTCGGCGGCAAGATCCGCGACCGTGTCAGGGTCTATTGGTCGCATTGCGCAACGTGGCGGATCAATCACCCGTCCTGGTACAAGCCGCCGATCGAGAACCTCGACGGCGTCATGGTAATGGGACGCGAGGTGCGCGAGAAGAAGTTCACCGCGCTCAAGACCAACATCTTCTCCTACGACGACGGCAAGCCAACCGGTTGGCGACCGGGCTTCGGCTCGCCCTTCGCCCCCGAGATCAACGTCGATCGCAAAATCCTGCGCGACCTGCGCATGCATCTGGAGGCGATCCGCGACGGTGCAGGCCCCGACGTCGACATCCTGCTTGATTGCAACTTCAACGCCAAGACCGAGGGCTATCTGGAGATCCTGCGCACCATCGCGGACCTCGACATGTTCTGGATCGAGATCGACAGCTTCAATCCGGAAGCACTCGGTTACATCCGCAGGCAAAGCCCGCATCCGATCTCGTCCTGCGAGACGCTATTGGGCCTGCGCGAATTCCTGCCCTATTTTCGCGAGCAGGCCATGGACGTCGCGATCATCGACACGCCCTGGAACGGCGTCTGGCAGTCGATGAAGATCGCAGCCGCCGCGGAAGCGTTCGAAATCAACGTTGCCCCGCATAATTTCTACGGCCATCTCTGTTCGATGATGAACGCGCATTTCTGCGCCGCCGTGCCGAACCTGCGCATCATGGAGATCGACATCGATCGCCTGGCGTGGGACCGCGAGCTGTTCACGCATGAGCCGGATATTCAGAACGGCCATCTGGTCATTCCGGACCGACCCGGCTGGGGCACCGATCCGAACGAGGAAGCCCTTCGCGCGCATCCGCCGAAGACCAGCGGCGGATTGCTCAACTACGGTCGCAAGAACTAGACGTCTTACGGCGTCACTGGATTGACGGTCGGGGACGTCTTTGGCCCCGGCCGCGCCGGCTCGATCGGTGATTTCGGTTCGGTCGGGAGAATTTTGGCACCTGCGGCGCGTGTGGCCTCGCCAGTGGTCGCATACATCGCGACGTGAGCAGGCTGCGTCTTGGCCCGATTCCATGGTCCGTGATCGACGATGAGCATCGCAGCAATCGTCACCGCGGCCACAATCAACGCGATCACGCCGGGATGGCGAAGCGCCGAGGACATGGAATTTGCGAAGCGATCCGTTGCCATCGTGGAATCCATAGGTTTTTCCTCTCGCAGGTTAATGCAATTGCGTCCTGCGAGTTCCGCCCCTGCCGAGCCAAGTTCCAAGCCAATGCGGGAACCTGACGCCACAAGGCGCTCAGTGTTTCACATCCGGCCGCGCATCGCCGACGAACCGGTCGCGATTCGGCATCTTGACCGCCGCGAGCGATTTGGCATCGAGCGTCGCGTCCGCTCCGACCAGTCCATTCAGGTTCAGGATGTACGCGGACACCGCATAAACCTCCTCATCGCTCAGCGATTGCGGTGCGTTCTGCGGCATCGCACGGCGGATGTAGTCGAACAGCGTCGGCGCATACGGCCAATAGCTGCCGACCGTGCGGATCGGTTTTGGTGTTGCGATCGTGCCCTGCCCACCGACGAGCCGGTCACCCAGCCCGCCCTCGCCCTTGTCGCCATGGCATGATGCACATTGCTGGGCGAACACCTCGCGACCACGACTGACCGAGCCACTTCCCTTCGGCAGATTGCTGCCGTCGCGTCCGACGTCGATATTCCAGCCAGCAATCTCCGCAGCCGTCGCGGGACGTCCGAGGCCGTACAGAGTCTGTGCCTGCGCCCCGCTCGCGAACGCACACAGCACGATGACAACAGCAATGCCGCAAGTCTCACGCCAGCGCATTGGTCACCTCGCCGTCGGCCGCGATGCGCCAGGGCCAGATCGCGTTGTTGTGGTAGAAATAGTTCTCGCCGCGCACCGCGAGCAACTCGGCCAGAGTCGGCTGCACATAGCCGGTTTCGTCGATGGCACGGCTCTGGATCACGGCAGGCTTGCCGTCCCACTGCCAGGGCAGGCGAAAGCGTGTCAACGCACGCGTCAGCACCGGCTCCTGCAATTGCGCGCTTTGCCAACTCTTTCCCTCGTCGACGGACAGTTCGACGCGCGCGATCTTGCCATGCCCGCTCCACGCGATGCCGGTGATCTCGTGGAAGCCGGGCGCGCCCAGGCGTTGGCCGCCGGAGGGCCTCGTGATGATCGACTTCGCCTCCATGTAGAACGAAAATTCACGCGCGGTGCCGTCCGGCAGCAGGTCGGTGTATTTCGAGGTCTCCTCGCGCGAATAAACCGGCTCAGCCGTCACATGCAGGCGCCGCAGCCACTTAACGCTCATATTGCCCTCGAAGCCTGGCAGGAACAGCCGCAGCGGATAGCCCTGCTGCGGGCGCAGCCGCTCCCCGTTCTGGCTGTAGACCAGCATGGCGTCCTCGAGGCATTTCTCGATCGGGATGCTGCGGGTCAGCGCAGCCGCGTCGGCACCTTCGGCGACGATCCATTTGGCATCCGGCTTCAATCCGGCCTCCTGGAGCACCAGCTTGAGGCTGACGCCGGTCCATTCTGCACAACTCACCAGACCTACAAGGTCCGACGCAGTCTTGCCGTAAGGCTTGCTGTAGCCGGGATTGCCGGAGCATTCGAGAAAGTGGACGCGCGATTCCGACGGGAAACGCCTGAGATCGTCCATTGTGAAGATCAGCGGACGCTCGACCAGCCCGTGCAGCATCAACCGGTGCTGGGCCGGATCGATGGTCGGAACGCCGCCATGATGACGCTCGTAAAACAGTCCGTTCGGCGTGATGATGCCATCGAGCTCCTGCAACGGCGTCCGGCTGGAGGCAGAGATGTACTGCTTGAGCGTCTTCGAGATGTTCTTGACGAGGCCCTTCTCGAACGGCGATGGCGCGCCATAGAGCTGGCCTCCCGTCGGCTCGCCCGGCGCCTTCATCCATTCGGGAATGTTGGGTGGAAGATTGTCGGTCGCGGCGGCAACCGATGCGCCGGCGCCCAGGACAGTGCCACCCGCAGCCGCCGCGCCGGCGCGCAGAAAGCGACGGCGAGTCGTGCCCGCAGGTTTGTCGTCGGCGTCGCTCGTGCTGCTCATTTGCGGATCCTCGGCTGAAGCGCGACCCGCATGAAACATTCTGCGACGAGCATTTGCAATTCGCACCTGTTTCAAAAACAGGCGATTTCGACCTCGACTGATCTAAATCTGGCGGGCGCGACGGCAATTCTCTTCTTCGCAATGCACAAACGGCTCATCCATCACTCGCCCGGCGCGATCGCATTGCTGGGGGTTGGCCGGTCGGCGATCTGCTGGCCGAACAGGCTGCCGATCAGTTCGACCGCGGTGCGCGCGGTGCGGCCACGCTCGTCGAGGAACGGATTGAGCTCGACGATGTCGACTGAACCGACTACGCCGGAATCGTGCAGGAGCTCCATGATCAGATGCGCCTCACGATAGGTCGCTCCGCCCGGCACCGTCGTGCCCACGCCGGGTGCGACGCAGGGGTCGAGAAAATCGACGTCGAAGCTGACATGCAGCACGCCGTTGCTGGCCCTGACGCGCTCGATGACGCGACGGATCAGCACGGCGACGCCGAATTCGTCGATCTGGCGCATATCGACAACCCTGATCCGGCGCGTGCGCATCAACTCCTTTTCGAGCTTGTCGATTGAGCGCGCGCCGAACAGGTCGAGCCTGTCGGGATCGATCGGGGCGCGCGGATCATCGCCGAGCAAGCCGTCGAGGCCGGGTTCGCCGCAAAGGAATGCCGCCGACATGCCGTGCATGTTGGCGGTGATCGTCGTCTCAGGCGTGTTGTAATCGGCATGCGCATCGAGCCAGAGCACGAACAGCTCGCGTCCGCGCTCCTGCCAGTGACGGGCCATGGCATTCACCGATCCCATCGACAATGTGTGATCGCCACCGAGGAAAATCGGCAGCGCGCCGGTTTTCGCGATCTCGTAGCCTCTGCGGCTCAGCACGCGCGTCCAGCGCTGGATTTCGCGGTAGTGATTGGCTTTGTCGGGGGGCCTGTCTGCGAGGTCCCGGAGCTCGCCCACGGAGAGATCGCCGTAATCGACGACCTCGAAATCCAGGCTCTCTAGCAGTGTCGCAAGGCCGGCGGTGCGGAGCGCCGCAGGGCCCATCAGAGTACCGCGCTGCGAAGCCCCCATGTCGATGGGAGCGCCGAGCAGGGCGATGCGCCGGGCTCGATCCGTCGTGGTCCGGTCAGTCACAGCTGTCTCCTGAGATCAGCAAGATTGAGCCAGCCTAACAGAGATTCGCACCCGTCGTTTCACGGGGAAGGTCCACGCAGGGGCGCATCGTCCCGGAACAAAAGCCCGCGCGCCGAATTGCTCATCCAAGGCCGGTACCCGCCGTAAAAACCACGGCGCCTGTCGCGGATAGCCAAAGGTCATGCGACCCGCTGTTCAGAACGAGCGCTCGCGCGGATAGCCAAAGGTACCGGCCTCCGCCGCACATGATCAGCCTGGAGGTTGCGCACTTGAGCACGGAGATCCCGCAGTCCACTTCACATCCCGGCATGGCCGAGCGCGCCATCGATGCCGCGACGGACGTATCCCGCACCATCGGTGAAGTCGCAGGTGGCCTGCATGCAGCTGTCGACCGCATGACCTCCGCAATCGACGATGCGCGAAAGCCGGGCCGGCCCCTCGCGACCGTCGCTGCGATCACGCGCGAAGCGCCGCTTGCCAGCCTGTTCGTTGCTTTCCTGTTCGGCGTCGCGGTCGCGCGTCGGCGCTAAATCGTAACAGGTGTTCAGGCGGCGCTGACGGCCGCGCACTCGGACGCGAGGAATTGTCGCTCGAATGCCTCCGCCGGCATCGGACGGCCAAAGAAATAGCCCTGGCCTTCCTCGCATCCCATGCTCACCAGGAAGTCGGCCGTCGCGCGATTCTCGATGCCTTCGGCCACGACCGTGAGACCGAGCTGCTTGCTGAGACCGATGGTCGACCCGACAATCGCGGCATCGTCGGAGTTCGCGAGCAGACCGAGCACGAACGACCGGTCGATCTTGAGCCCATCGAGCGGGAACTTCTTCAAATAGCTCAGGCTCGCATAGCCAGTGCCGAAATCGTCGAACAGGACGCGGACGCCGAGCTGCTGGATGCGTTTGAACATATCGAGCACCCGGGCTTCGTCGTGTAGCAGGATGTCCTCGGTGACCTCGAGTTCGAGCAGCGACGGCGTGAGCCCCGTCGCTTCGAGCATCCCCGCAACCGAATGCGCGAGGTCGCCGGAGTGGATCTGCGAGGGCGACAAATTGATCGCGACGCGCACACTGTCGCCGGACAATTCCCAGGCGCGTGCCTGCCGGCAGGCAGTTTCCATCACCCAGTTTCCGATCCGCTCGGACAGGGCTGAGCTATTGACCACCGGCATGAACTCTCCTGGCGAAACGTAGCCGCGCACGGGATGCCGCCAGCGGATCAGCGCTTCGGCCCCGACCAGGCTGGCGTCGATCAGGCGAACCTGAGGCTGGTAGAACAGCTCGAACTCGCCGCGATCGGCGGCAAGCGCCAATTCACTCTCCAGCGTCAGCCGGTTCTCCAGCTCCTGCCGGATCGCGCTCTCGAAGACCACATAACCGCCGCGCCGCGTCAGTTTTGACTTGGTCAACGCAAGATGGCCGTTGCTCAGGAGATCGTCGGCGTTGTGTCCGCCTTCTGGATGGACGGCGACGCCGATGCTGATCTTGACGCGATGCTGCCGCGTGCCGGTCGCAAGCGGCGCTTCGAACGCGCGCGCGATGCGCTCGGCGAACTCTGCGATCGGCTCGTCGCCATCTGCGCCTTTGCGCGCAATGGCGAATTCGTCTCCGCTGAGCCGGGCAACGACAGCGTCGTCGCCCGCTTCAGCTTTCAGGCGACCAGCGACCGCCTGCAGCACGAGATCTCCGGCGGAATGACCCAGCATGTCATTGATGCTCTGGAAGCCGTCGAGCCCGATCACGAGCAGCGCGACCTTGCAGGGGCGCTGCCCCGCATCCCCGATCATGCCGACCAGTCCGGCATGCAGCGTGTTGCGGTTGACCAGACCGGTCAGCGCGTCGTACTCGGCGAGATATCTGACGCGTTCGGCCTCGCGCTTGCGGACCGAAATGTCGCGCAGGATGGCTCCGTATTGGAAGCCGTCCGTTCCCTGCCAGCCCGAGAAGCTCGCCTCGACCGGGAAAGTTTCACCGTTCTTGCGCCGCCCTTCGAACTCGACGACGACCGCCCCACCGGGGACCAGGAGTGCCTGGCGCGCGGCGTCGCGCATGGACGGCCTCGCGTCACCGTCCACTGATACGGCGCACAGCGTTTCGAACGGGCGGCCGATGATCTCGGCGGGCATATAGCCGAAGATCGCACTGGCGCCGGGATTCCACACGGCGATCAGCTGACCTTCGTCGGTGCAGACGAGGCCATCGCCGAGCGACATCGCGATACGATGAAAGCGGCTTTCGGCGATGCGCCCCAGGAGACCGCGGAAATCGATTTCGTCGAGTGCGATCGCCGTCAGATAAGCGACAATCGCGATGTGGAACAGCGATGTGTCGATGATGAAGGGCCATCTTGCCTGCACGAGGACCGCAACCAGCTCGAAGACCGCCCCGGCCGAGATCAGGATTGCAACGCGAATTCCCGGTCCGAAGCGGCGCCACGAATACATCATCAGCAGGCAGATCACCGCGAGACCAAGGATCATGCCGATATCGGAGGTCCAGCGCAGCATCCGGTTCTGGAGGATCGATTCAGCTGCCAGCGCCTGGAGGATGGGTCCGGAGATGATGCGGCCATTTGGAACACTGAAGCGGTCGCCGAGTTCGAGCGCCGTCGCGCCAATGATGACCTTCTTGTCTCTTAGCTTGTCGAGAGTGGCCGTGTTGCCGCGGAGCACGTCGACATAGGAGACACTCGGAACGGAGCCCGCCCGAATGCTGAAATCGATCAGGAATGGCGGCCGCCGATTGGCGTCCTGCCCGGCCAGCACGACGGCCATCGACGGCATCAAGGCATCGCCGAGCTTCTCGCCGAACGGATAGCGACGAACGAGCCCGTCGGATTCGATCGCGACATTGACCAGCGCCGGCCACGACTGGTTGCTGAACGGCTTTAAGGGGCGATTGATGTGAGCTGCGCCGCCATTCGGCGCCGGTTGCTTGAAGGACGGCAGGATCGTCGAGCCGCCGGCCTCACGCAGTGCGGTGACGAACGCCTCGTCGGAGGCCGGATCGGATGGGGAGCTGAAATCGACGTCGAAAGCAACGTCCTGCGCCCCAGCGGCCTCTAACCTGTGCAACAGTTCCGCGTGCAGCCGGCGCGGCCAGGGCCATACCCCGATCTGGTCGATCGAGGGCGCATCGATGGCCACCACGACGACATTGCCGCTCGCGGCACGCGATTGCCAGGCGAACCGCAGGTCAGTCAGCGCGTTGCGAAGCGCGCCATGCCACCCCGTGGACAGCACGATCGCCAGCGCGGTCACAACTAGAATATGTGGACGATAGCGCTTCACTCCGGTCCTCCCGCGCACCCGCTTCTGCGGTTGCGCCCCCCTCATCCCCTAAGAAATCGCCTCAGTGCTTGTTGTGGCCAAAGGCATTGCCGTGACCATTGCTGCCGTTGCCGCCGCCATTGCCGTTGCCGTTACCGTTGTTGCCCCTGCCGTTACCGGTGGCACCGTTGTTGCCATCACCGTTGCCGGAATTGCCGTTACCGGAGTTGCCCTTGCCGGGGTTGGACTTGCCATCGGAGTTTCCGCTGCCGGCGCCGGAGCCGTCGCTGGACGCACCGGCCGTGGTCGCGGCTATTGTCGTGCTCGCAGCCGAGGAGCTGGTGCTGCCAGCCGTCACGCCGCTGCTCGTGGTAACCGCAGTCTGGACGGTGCTGTTGGATGCCGTCGTGCTCGCTTTCGAGTCGCTCCAGACCGTTTCGGTGCTGGCGTGCGCGTTGCGCACCTGTCCGGGAGCACCGCCGCCGTGGGCGAGCCCGTGCGTGACCTTGTGGACGTTCAGCTTGACCTCGCCGAGCGGGCTCGAGATGCGCACGACGCCGGCCTTGGCAGCACCGCCCTTGGGCGCGCGACCGCCTGCCGCCTGTTGCGATGGCTTGAGTGCGCCGGCCGCCTTGGTGCCCTTGTCGATCGCACCGAGCGCATGGATCGCATGGCCGTTCGCCGCATTGCGCGGGGCCGACAGGCCCGATTTCGGCACGGGGACGCGCTCGATCGTCGAGGCGCGCGGCTTGCCGTGCTCGATCGGATTGAAGGTGCCGGAGCCGCTCAGAGAGAGGCCGGGCTTGCCGTGCTCAAAGACGGTGGCGGCCTGCCCCGGCAGGACCTGGGCGATCTGTCCCGTCTTGAAGTCGGAGACCTCGACCTGGCCGCGAAGCACGCCGACCTTGGTGCTGCCCGCATTCACGGTGACGCTGAACTGTGTGCCCTTGACGACAGCGGCGAGATAGGGCGTCTCGACCTCGAAATGCTTGACGTTGCGCTTCTCGACTTCGAGCAGGATCGAACCTGCCTGCTGGATGATAGTGGTCGAGAGACCCTCCTTGCTCTCGGTGGGCAAGCCGACCACCGAGTTGGGAGAGATCAGGATCGTCTCCTCCCCGCGGACGAGGAGCACGCGGCCATTACGCCCGGTGCGAATGGTGTCGCCGGGCTTGAGTGCCTCCTGCTGACTCAAGGACACCTGCTGAGCGCCGCTGGTGGCGACCCAGACCTCACCGGTGGCCTTGCCGACTGACCAGACGCCGTCGTCCGCGGCGGATGCGCCGGTAGCCGTTCCCAGGATCAGCGCAGCCGCGAAGGTGCACCGCATTCCAATTTTGCTCAGCATGACGATCCTCAGTCCGCGTTACAGCCAGCCTGAGGGGTATCCGAAATCACTCAACATAGGATTAGCGGGAAGCGGCCAGCGGAGCGGTCGCGTTAACGGTTCATTGACCATAAAAAACTATGAAAAATCATGTGGCTAACGAACCCTTATCGCATCAGGGGCACATCTCCGTCGAACTACGGGGACAGGCGCATTGCGCGCGTCGGGAAGCGGCATCTCATTACCACAATGGTGCTGTTGGCTCCTTTTTTCACGGGAGTTCCTCAGGCTTTCGCACAACAGGCGAACCAGCCGGGCTTCGATCCGCGCCAACCCGAGAAGTATTTTGAAAACCAAACCGAGCGGGAATCGCTGAGCCGTCCTCCGGTCAGGCTACCAACAGTCGACCGGCCCAACACCGGCGGCGATACCAAGCCGCAGTTCGTGCTGCGCGGCATCCACGTCAGGGGAGCCCGGGCCGTTTCCCCCGATCGCATCGCCGCGGTCTACCAGCCCTATGTCGGCAAGAAGGTTTCTCAGGCGGATCTCGCCGCGATCGCCGGCGCGATCAGCGATCTCTACCGCGCCGATGGTTTTCACTTGAGCCGGGCGATCGTGCCGCCGCAGGATATCGCCGATGGCCTGCTCCGGATCCAGGTGATCGAAGGCGCCATCGTCCAGGCCGAGCTGAAAGGCGATGGCGCCGAACAGTTCGGCGTGAGACCGATGCTTGGGCCGGTTCTGGCCGAGCAACCGTCGCGCCTGACGACGCTGGAACGCCAGCTCTTTCTCATTAACGGCAGACCTGGCGTCCGGATCACCGATACCGCACTGGAGGAGATCGGCGGGGCAACCGGCCGCTTCCGCCTCGTCGTCTATTTGAAGACCTGGCACGTCTTCTCGTCGTTCGGTCTGGACAATCTCGGCTCATCATCAGTCGGTCCGTGGCAGACATACGCGACCGGCGCGTTCAACTCCTATCTCACGCCCGGCGACACGCTGGCGGTCAACCTGTCGACCATCGCCAACGACCCCCGCCAGCTTGGCTTCGCACGGCTGTCCTACGATGCACCCGTCGGCATCGACGGCGTGCGCCTCGGCGGGTCCGTCCTATACAGCGCGGTCAGGCCGGGCGATGTCCGCCGCCTCGACAGCGACATCACCACAACCGAAGCGTTCGAGCTGCGTGCCAGCATCGTCCCACTGCAGTCGCGATTGTCCTCGCTGACCCTGACTGCGGCGACGACCTTCAGCAACGTGTCCGAGCATGACCTTTACGGCGCCTGGTACAACGACCACATCAGGACAGCGAGCCTGATCGCCGACTACCGGCTTCAGGATCATTTCGGCGGCACCAATTTCGCGACGCTGACCTACCGCCAGGGCCTCGACATCTTCGGTGCCTCGCATTTCGACGACGATCTGTTGTCGCGCGATGGCGCGTCATCGAACTTCTCGGTGCTAAACCTCTGGTTCACGCGCTACCAGACGCTCAACGACGTCTGGTCGCTCAAGCTTTCCGCTGCGAGCCAGACGGCGTCACGGCCGCTGTTCACCTCGCAGCAATTCTATCTCGGCGGCGCTGCCTTCGGGCGCGGCTATGGCGCAGCAGAGATCAGTGGGGACAACGGTCTTGCCGGCTCACTCGAGCTGCGCTTCGACCAGAAGCTCAATTTCCGTTACTGGACCGGCTATCAGCTCTATGCCTTCGGTGACGCCGGCGCAGTCTGGAACGACGGTTACCGCCTGAGCGACGGCCTGTCGCTGACCTCGGCCGGAGCTGGCGTGCGGTTCTTCCTGCCGGCCGATTTCCAGGCTGATCTCGGCGTGGCTGTCCCCCTGAGCTACCGGGCGCCCGACAACGAGCGCCGCAGCCCGCGCCTCCTTTTTACTTTGACTAGCGCGTTGCGGCTCTGCTCCGAACGCGGCAAGGGCGGTTGTCTGTAAATCCCTTGCCCTTCGCGCTGTGCTCCGACATGCGGCCCTTTTTGGGGCGCGGCGCACAGGCTTGCCTAAATTTAATCCCGTAGCCTGCTCACGATCGCTCGATCCGGGAGTTCCCAATAGCCATGTTCAGTCAAAAGTGATTTGAGACGGAACCATGAAAAGGGTGTTTGCAGTTCTGGCGTTTCTCTGCGTCCTCGGCGTCGGCCAATATTTCGTGGTCAGCCGGTTCGCGATCCGCCATGAGGTTTTGACCCTGTTCGACGCCGCGCGCCAGCGGCCGATCGCGGTCGAAATCGCTGTACGGCGCGACTACGAGACCAAGGCCAATCTCGGCCTCTGGAAGCTCCCGCTCGCCATCATCAGCAACGGCAATACCGTCAAGGCCACCGAATATTCCTTCCTCGCCAACGTGCTCGCCGCACGCGGTTATCTCGTCGCCAGCATCCAGCAGGATCTGCCGAGCGATCCGCCGCTGATGACCAAGGCCGGCCAGCAATATGTCGGCCGGCGCGAGGTCTATATCCGCTGCGAGGCCAACATCCTCTTCACCTTGCGCGAATTGAAGCGGCGGCAGGAGAACGCCGACTACGACCACATCACGCTCGTCGGGCATTCCAACGGCGGCGACGTTTCGATGTATGTCGCCCATCAGCACCCGGAGCTGGTGTCGAAAGTGATCACGCTGGACAATCTGCGGGTGCCTTTCGTGCTTAGCGACCACATGAAGATCCTGTCGTTCCGCTCAAAGGATCCGCATTTTGTAACCGATCCCGGCGTGCTGCCGACGCCGGAAGAGGCCAAGGCGCGCGGCATTGATATTATCCACACTGGCGCACAGCATACCGAGATGAGCGATCGCGGTCCCGATGCGGTCAAGGAGAAGATCCAGGCAACACTCGACCGCTTCCTGCGCGACAGCGCCAGCAGCGCGCTCGCGCCGGCCGATACACGAAGCCCGATGATCATGAACCCCGGCGACTATTAGTCTGGCCCCTTTGCGGCAGATCAAGGCTGCCGCGAGCCGACCACGATAGAAAGGGCCTCGCCATCTCGGAGAGGCACGTGTCGCACTCCATCGAAAGCCTTGATACGAAAAGACTCGATACGACAAGCTTTGCCCTGCCTGCGGCAAGGACGCCGAGATTCGCCCGGCATCTCTATCGTTCGGCTCGCAAGCTGCTGCGGTCGATCATTGCCCGCATCGACCTCTCGCAGTATCCGGGTTCGTGCTGCGGATGAGGACGGCGTCGCGAGCCAACAACACACAGGGTTGCTCTATGCACCGGCATTTGAGACGAATTTGCCTGCTGGTTGCCGTGGCCTCGAGCGTGGGCGCGTCGTCCGCTCTCGCCGCCGATGCAGATCACGGCGCCGACCTTGCGAGGCGCTGGTGCGCCAGCTGCCATGTCGTGGCGAACGGCCAAACACAGGCGAGTGCCGACGTCCCCTCTTTCGTGTCCGTTGCGCGCAGGCCTGACTTCAGTTCGGAAAGGCTCGCCTTTTTCCTGCTAGACCCGCACCCGAAAATGCCGAATTTCCCCTTGAGCCGGATCGAAGCCGGCGATATCGCGGCCTACATCGCATCGCTACGTTAGCAGAACGACCGATTGGTCAAAACACCTGCGACAGATGCAATCCCTGCCTGAGAACCGACAAGGATCAGCAGAAAGGATGATGGGCGGCGAATGAGGTCCATTCGACAGCCCATCATGGACCGGCACCAGTATCGATGTGCAAATATTCACGCCGCGTAAGTCCAATCTGTGGACGCGCCGTGAACACACCGAGAATCAGGACTTACCCTTCCCCGGCTGCATGAGACTGCCGGTCATCTGGCGCATGTGGTCTCCGGCACTGGTGAACTGGCTGCGCAGGAAATCCGATTGGATTCGCATCGCCTCCTGAAGGTCGGTGGCATGGACGAGCTTGCGAGCATGCTCGAACGCCGACTTCATGTTCTGCTCGGTGAAAGCGAGCGCCTGCTTCGACACGTCCGCCCCCGCGCCCGGAACGGTCGTCATCGATTTGGTGGCGGCTTCGAAAAACATGCCGAATGCCTTTTCCGCCTGGTCAATCGTCTTCTCGGCCAGGTCGCGCAGTTCGGCCGGAACTTCGAGCTTCGGTTCGATCATGGTCGCACTCCTCCCGTTTTCAGAACTGAATACCACACTTGCCGGATCGCCTGCCAGCGTCCAGCCCGGGGAAGACGTTGCCCGGCGGCCGGCTCTGGCAGGAAAACGAAGGGCAAGGCGTAAGGCCGGCGCGCAGGCAGGCTCAGGACAGGGGGTGTTCGGGGAGAGCTTCTTCGGTGGCGAGGTCTTCGACGAGCTTGATGACCTCGAAACGCTGCCGGGGCGCGAGCTTCAGAAACGCGCGGAGCAGGCGCAGGCTTTCGACGGTGCCGCTTGCAGGCGCGCCGAGCTTGAGGTGCAGCTCAGCTGCGAAATTGAGGTTCTTCATCTCGCACCTATGACAAGCATCGGACTTCGTGATCCCACATCGAGGTCCCAACCAAGAACCAAACGCCACAACCGGATGCCATAAGCGGATGCTATGGCGACGGCGCGCTTTCGTCCCGGGGACGCCCGGTGTGTTCGCGCGCCGAGCTACATGTGCAATCGGGCGCACCTGAACAGGTTGCAACTATGTCAAGAAACAACCCCTCCGGCAAGGCTAACAGTTGGCGCAGCGATGCTTCGTCTGCATCGCACCACGGCAATTCCGGATAACAGGAATATGGCCCGCCGTCACCCACCTGCGTCAAGAAGCGTCATCGATCAGCATACAGCCTCGATCGCCGTCAATCGACGCTGCATTTCGTGTTGTTTCGGATGTGAATGGACGTTGGTGGACGCGAATTAGTGCTTCTTCAGCGTATACACGTAATTGTTGAGTCCGGCGTCGGCGATTGTATCGTCGACGAAATAAACGTCGTGAACCGTTTTCGAGGAGCAAACGACAAAGCGGTGGCGAAACAGCCACGCAGATCACGGGCGCCGTGGCCGATTGCATTGATACGATTCGGGCGCCCCAGCACCAAAGGACGACGGCATGCTTTCTCGCTGCGATCTCATCAAGGGCGCCGCAGTCGCGCTTCTCACCTTCTCGATACCAAGCGCGTGGGCGCAGGAGACCAGGATGAACCTGTTCAAGATAGTCACCATCAAGGACGAAATCGTCGTCGGATTGTCGACGGAGGAGCTTCAGGCCCTCGGCGGCAATGATGCCAGCGCCGTTGCACACGCCTTGGCGCAGAAGGGCGATCTCACCGTCTGGCAATACAACGTGCATCGCGGTCCGAACGGCGAATTGCAGCAAGCGCCGACCGCCAGAATCGCGCTTTTGGCCAACGCCTCACTGCGGGTCGAGCCCTATGCCACGACCTACCAGATCCTACCGCATCCCTAAGCAGGAGACCGGGGGGGGGGGGGGGGGGGGGGGGGGGGGGGGGGGGGGGGGGGGGGGGGGGGGGGGGGGGGGGGGGGGGGGGGGG
>NZ_JBVVPM010000018.1:0-147143 GCF_055811255.1 Bradyrhizobium sp. MI1.11 | reverse complement strand
CGTACGACAGAGTGAGCGGCACCGTTCGCTGATGGCGAAGTTGGCGCGACAGAACAAGTTGAGGCCGCTCCAACGGGTGGCCATCTCTAATTCCGTCTGCGAACCCTGTTCACTGACCTAGTTTTCTGATGCAGATCGGTTGGCCATTAGGGACAGGGGTGCAATCCCAATTCGGACCGAAGCCGTTATTCAGCTTAGAAGGTGGAAGCCAATAGAAGCTCATAGCTATAAGGCACAGCAGAACGACGATGAATAGAATACCCATCACATCCCCGCACCTTGGATACGGCAGAGGCCATTTCATCACAGCGTCTCAGCCTCGTCCCGCTCTTTTTCCGCATGCAATCTGCGACGTTACGATTGCAACCTGTAAGGGAGGCGCTCTTTCGCGTTACTTAAACGCTTAATTCAAATCGTGCTGATTATCCGCGAGAGCCGCCTGTTGGCCCCTTAGCCGACCCTTCGTGCGCATGCGGGTGAGGACCGCTTGGACTCAAAGCTGACGTTAACGGTCAGTATTTCATACCGTTCAGATCGGGATGATCCTTGTAAATGTTGTCTTGAAGCACGGTGTCTATCTGGGCGATGATATCGCCCATCGATGCCCTCAATCTTAGAAACTCATCTGCTGGAGAGGCTTCTTTGGCGAGCGTAAGCGCCAAGGATAACTCCTCAACGACCCGCTCTGCGTGCTGCTTAAATCGTGCGGCTGATTTCGCGTCCATAGAACCTTCTCGTGGAACAGGGCCTGCCTTGCAAACGGCAGCATACCTGCCTTTGGGACGAGGGAGTCTTCCAAATGGCTAGAGCGCGACTGTTTCCGTTAATGGCCCCATGCCGACGAGCGTCTCAGCCGCCGCGACGTCCGCCGTCGCCGATAAACCGGGGCCGAAGCGATATAAAGTGCGCGAGCAGGGTTGATACCCTTTATTGAAACAACCATAAAGAGTACTAGCTTCGTTGCCGAAATCGGCGAAGGCATCGAATAGGCGGGGTCTAAAGGATGCAGGATTTGGCGTTGGCCATGGTGATTGTTGTGGCTCTCGGAGGAGTCTTGTTCGGTGTGAGATATATGCGTCGCGAAGCTTACCTGCCGTATCACGCTATCGTAGTTGGAAAGCCCTTCAACGAACTCGATTCGGGTGTTCAAGCAATCATTCTCGGCATGCTGAAAATCATTGGCAGTGGTTTTGCCACATTAGGCATTACGCTCCTTTGGTTGTGTTTTGCGCTTTACACGGGCGAACGCTGGCGCCGTGGGCGATCTTGACCGTCTCAGCCGTCGCGCTGATCCCGATGCTGTATGTTGCAATCACATTGCGAACGTTCCGGCCTGGCGCGCCGACGCCTGTACGTCCCACGTGCGTTATGATGATTTTGATTGTGATTGGCGTCGGTCTGTCTTTGTTTACGCAGCATTTTTAGAACGCAGTAGACGTCCGCTTGTGGCCCGTGACGGACCTTAGCTCAGAACACCGCGGCGGCCGCTTTCGGGAGGTGAGCCGACGTGCAATCTGCGCGATGGCTGCTTTTGACCGATAGCGGCGTTCAATGCGGCCACGCAACACACTTCGGCCATGGGCTAATCCGATAGCTCGCTGGCGAATGGGGACGCTGATGGTCAGATTGTATTGGATCTATGCTGCCGTACTCGGCTGCTTGACCTCGTCTGCACAGGCTGCCGGTGTTCAGCTTCTGGATACCGATCCAAGTCTGGCCGGCGCTATATGGTACCCTTGCGCGGCAGCGGCGCAACGAGTGCCGCTCGGCAAACTCACCGTCCAATTTATTGAAGCGATTGAAGGTGCGAAGGACTGTCCTGTCACAGGAACGAAATTGCCACTCGTGATTGTCTCACACGGACGCGGCGGTTGGTTCGGACAACACGATGACACGGTGCAGGCTCTGGCAAACGCCGGATTTGTCGTCGCCTCGATCAGCCTTCCGGGTGACAATGGAAACGATTCCTCGCAGCGAGACAGCCTTTCCATTCTGGCATCCCGGCCCGCCAGCATTATCCGATTGCTTGATTTCATCTTGAATGACTGGAAAGACCGGGCTGCGATTGATTCCTCCAGGATCGGCTTCTTTGGGTTTTCGCTCGGCGCCTATACCGGATTGGTTTTGGCGGGCGGCAATCCCGATCTCCGGAGATTTGCGCTTTACTGCTCGGATGCGAACCGAACGCGGGCATGCGAGCAACTCCGTAGCGGCGACATACCAAACAGCTTGCCTCACGAACCTCGTATCCGAGCCGCAGTGCTCGCCGATACGGCAGTTAACTTTGCCTTTCCCGCCGACCGCTTGGCAGACATAAAAATCCCGCTGCTGATCTGGCGATCAGAGTTTGGGGGTGCAGGCGTAGACCCGAAAAACTCAGCGCTCGTTGCTGAGTCGCTGCCCGGCAAGAAGGAAGTGCGTGTGGTGCCTGCCGGTCATTTTGCTTTCCTGTCGCCGTGCTCGGCAGAGTTCGCGGAGAAGCTTCCTCGCTTCTGTGCTGATCCGCCAGGTTTCGACAGGAGGGCATTCCATCGCGAGTTCAATGCCAGCATCATCGATTTCTTTCGAGAAACTCTCGTTCGCCAGGGTGAGAGCCGCTAAAGCAGCCGATCCATGGAACGCGACAGTAGGGAGCGCTTTTTCCCTTAGCCGAGGGGGCGCCTGAACGCGTCATGTCGGCTCTTGGAGACAAATCCGACGGCAACCCGGCATCCGCCGCTTTTGAACCGTTGCGGACCTCGGACGTCGGGATCAAGATTGGACCTTGAGACCGCGGCGTCGGCCTCAAGTGGGCGCCTCTAGGAGTAATCTTTGCCGCACTCCGAGACCGACGAAATGTCAGTAAGAAAGCAGCTTATCGCGGACGCGATGGTGGTTGATGGTCGAGGACGAGTCTTTGTGCAAAGGCGCTCATTGACGCGCGGGTTGTTTCCCGGGTGTTGGGACCTGATCGGCGGGCACGTCGAAGACAACGAGGATGTTCTTTCTGCTCTGCGCCGCGAAATACATGAGGAGACAGGTTGGCAGCTCAAGAACATCGTTCTTGAGCTAACACCTAAGTATTGGAGCTATGGGCCGACACCCTACGAAGAACGACAGTTCATCGTGACCGTCGACGGGGACCTCACAAAACCAGCTCTCGAAACCGGCAAGTTGTCAGAAACTCTCTGGGTTGATCGTGCGAACGTGGAGAAGCTCAAAGAAAACCGCAAGCCGGATGACCAATTGATCTACAATTCGGTGGTGGAGGCTCTGAACGTTCTGGAGACAGTGCGGCCTCGGATATGAGATTGTGGTTGCAATATGCTCCGCAACTGCGACTTGCTTTGCAAGAGATCACTAGATGAAAGATGCTATTGTCCGTCACGCAACAGAACACGACCTGCATCAGGTTTTGAACCTTTACAGGCATCTCCATCCTCACGAAGCTCAACTGGAGCCAGCTACGGCTGAGCGCGTCTGGTCCAATCTGCTTTCATCGAGCTTTGTGACTGTGATCGTGGCGCAAGCAGGTGAACGGCTTCTATCGTCGTGCACGCTCGCAATTGTGCCCAATCTGTCTCGGGGGGGCCGATCATATGGCGTCATTGAGAATGTAGTCACCCACGCCGACCATCGCAAATTAGGGCTCGGGCGACGGGTCCTCACCTATGCGCTTGAGATCGCATCGCAGGCCGATTGCTATAAGGTCCACTTGGCAACGGGGTCCAAGCGTGAGACGACTCTGCGCTTCTACGAGCGGGCAGGATTCGAACGAGGCGGCAAAACTTACTTCGAAGTGCGGCGGTCTCGGGAATTGGTCCTCAGCCGACTCCTTTAACGTGGGCTGACGATATCTACTCGCAAGTTTAGAGCGGCTATTCATCCAAATCGAATTTGTGAGCACCCGCTCACGGCGCCGGACACGCCGCTCCGGTCTTCGCCCAGGCTTCCACCAGCGTGCCGGCCTGCTGTTGCGTGCCCGGCACGGGCGAGCGGCCGAAGCCGGGCTTCCAAGCCCAGCCGACGAGGGTGTCCTTGCCGATATGGTCGATCAGGTCTTCCACCTTGCGGCCGCCATTGCGCGCAGGATCCCTGATCTGCTCGCAGATCTCGGCGACAGTCTTGCCCTCCCAGGCCATCTCGCGCGGGGCCAGATGCCAGTCGGGATGGCCGGGCATGCGGCCGGGCTCGAAATTGGCCTTCTGGTGGCAGGTGTTGCAGCGCATCGCCTCGAGGCCGTGGCCGTCGGCGCCGCGCGTGACGGGTGGCTGATGCAGGCGGGCATTGTCGCCCTGGTGCGGCCTGTCGCCGGCCGGATGACAATTGGTGCAGCGCGGATGCGTCAGTACCTTGCCGAGTTCGGTGAAGATTGCGGCCGAACGCTTCTCTGTGTCGCCGATCGAAGCAAAGCTCTCGGGTGAGGCGAGGGCGTGGCTTGCCGTCCCCGACGCCGCAAAGCCCGCACTGAGACTGCCGGCGAGGGCGGCGACCACAGCAATCATCTTGAACCGCAGGTCGGAGATCATGATGCGCGTCACTTGGTGGCCATGAGGTAGCGCTTGGAGTCGGCGAGGATCACGTCGCGCACCGCCTCGTGATATTTGACGTAGCCGGTGCAGCGACAGAGATGACCGTCGAGCGCATCCGCGATGGTCTGCTCCAGTGCCTCGCGCGCCACCGGTGTCCGCGACAGGCGCTCCAGCAAGACCTGGCCCTCATTGAGGAAGCCGGCGGTGCAATAGCCGCACTGAAAGGCGAAATGCGCGATGAAGGCCTTTTGCAGGGTCGAGAGCTCGCCGTCCTTCGCGTGCCCCTCGACGGTGCGGATCGACTTGCCGTCGAAATTCACGGCGGGCGCGACGCAGGTCGGGCTGGTGGTGCTGGTGCCGTCGGGCGCGTCGACGATGACGGCGCAGCTCAGGCATTGCGCGGCGCCGCAGCCGAACTTGGTGCCGGTCATGCCCAGCATCTCGCGCAGAAAATCATTCATCGAGAGATCGTCGCGGACGTCCATCGGACCGTGCTTCTGGCCGTTGATGGTGAGGCTGAGGGTCGTCACGCGAGCACTCCCTTCAATAGGCTTGCGGTGACCGGCAGCGCACGGAAGCGATGGCCGGTGGCGTCGTGGATGGCGTTGATCAGCGCCGGCACGATCGGGATCATCACGACCTCCGCCATGCCCTTCGGTGCTTCGTCTGCCGTCTGCGGCTTCAGCATCTCGATCTCGAGATCGCGGAGCGGCAGGTCGGAGCCGCGTGCGACCAGATAGCGCCCGAGATTCCATTCGCCGTTGCCCGGCCCGCCTTCGAACGGGGGCAGGGTTTCGAGCAACGCGTAGCCGACGCCCATGGCGAAGCCGCCCTGGGCCTGGCCCATCACCACCTCGGGCACGAGCGCGGTGCCGCATTCGAGCACGCTATAGGCCTTGGCGATGCGCAAGCTCCCGGTTGCGCGCTCGATCTCGACGCGAACGACCGTGCCGCACATCGAGGTGTAGGCGGTGCCGATCCGGTTGTTGTCGGTCGGCGGAAACTTGACGCTGGTGCGGTTGATCCGCTCGAACTTGCCGTTGCCTTTGCGGATCGCCAGCGCGTCGATGTCGGCGCGGTATTGCTCCCCTAGCAGCGGGAAGCGTGCCCGCGACCACGCCCAGCGCGAGAAGCTGTGCGCAACCGCACCGGTGACGAAGCCGCGCGAATGAGCTGTTGCCGAGAGCACGGAGAGGGCGAGCGGTTCGAGGCCGTGCATGGTGAGCTGGCCGTTCTTCCAGCTTGCGCTGGCCCATTGTCCCGCGCGCGGATCAGTCTTTGCGATGCGCCACAGCTCGAGCGCCGCGGGCCACAGGCCGAACCGGAAAATGACGCGGGCGGCTTCCGCGGCGGAATGGGTGCCGACATGGGCGCCGATCGAGGAGCTCGTCGGCGAGCTGATCGCAGGCACCCAGCGCGGGTTTTTCTCCGCGGCATCCTGGGTCTTCTGGTCCATGGTGGAGGGATCGCCCGACGTGACCAGCCCGAGCACGTCATAGCTGTCGACGCGAGCGACCGAGACCTCGTCGGCGATGGCGCCGAGATGGCCGGCGACGCGGTTGGCCAGCGCCGTCCCGATGCCGTTGCCCATCTCGACATGATCGCAATAGATGACGATCTTGCCGTCAGGGGCGAGCTCGACACGGCCGAGCGAGCCGTCTGCGCCGGAGCCATAATCTTTCGTCACGCAGGCGACGCCGGTGCCGACCAGCCGATCCGACGAGGTCTGCTTGAACTGCGCCCGCTGCTGCCAGATCGGATGCTTCTCGAGCTTGTCGAGGATTTCGGGCGTGCGCACCGAGACGATGTAGGGATTGCCCGTCATGGTCCGACCGTTCTGCGGCAGCGCGTTGCGCCGCCGGAATTCGATCGGATCGTGCTTGAGCTCGGATGCCGCTTCGTCGATCAGGACCTCCAGGGCCGTCATGGCTTGCAGGATGCCGTAGCCGCGCATCGAGCCCGCGCTCACGCCGCGCGAGTGCACCGCGACGGTCCTGACGTCGACCTTCGGAATGTCGTAGATGCCGATCGCGCCGGTGGCCGCGACGACGGCGACGCTGGCCGAGAAATGGGCGAGCCCGCCGCCGTCGAGCACGTGATCGGCGGCGAACGCCTTGATCTTGCCGGTCACGCGATCGATGCCGATGCGCGAGCGCATCTTGATCGAATGGCGCTTGATGCCGGCCTGAAACTGCTGGTAGCGGTCATGCGCCAGCCGCACGGGCTTGCCGGGAAAGCAGACCGCCGCGAGCGCAACATAGAGAATGAAAGGCGTGTGATCGCGGCCACCAAAGCCGCCACCGACATGGGCGAACTGCGCGTTGATGTGCGCCGGCTTGTAGGGCGCGCGGGCCTTGCCCAAGAGATGCGCGATCGATTCCGCCGCCTCGTAGGGCGACTGGACGCCCAACAGCAGTTCGAGATTGCCGCCCTTGCCGTCGTACCAGGCGAGCCCGCATTCCGGCTCCAGGAACATCGGGTCGACCGATTGCGTCTCGAACTCGCGGTCGAGCACAAGCATGGAGGCGTCATCCGCTGCAAGCTCGGCACGGATCTGCTCGCCATATTTCGCCGCCTTGGCGTAATCCGCGGGCATGTCCTTCGCGAGCGGCGACCACACTGGCAGCGCCGCGCTCTGGACCTTCTTGGGCGAGACCCAGCCGGCCTGGAGCGGCGAATAGACATCCGGCTTGTCAGGCGAGGGGCCTGCCACGCGGGTGAAGCGGAAGGCCCCGTAATCGGGGACGACGACTGGCCCGGTCTCCTCGCCGAATTGGACGAACGTGCCGTCGCGTAGCGCCAGACGTGCCTGATCGAAGGCGTCGAACTTCTCGAAGATCAAAAGCGCGACCGGCTGTCCCAGATAGAGCGGCGTCTTGCCGATCGGACAGAACAGGTCGCCCGCGTAGAACTCCGGCACCTGGGTCCCGATCCGGTCGAGATCGGCGGCAGTCACCACGACCGACGGCTTGAGCGCGCCGCCGAGGCGGGCGAGGTCCAGCCCGGTATAGACATGCGTGGCGTCGTTGGCGCGGACCAGGATGGCGTGCGAGGTGGCCTGCGGCCAGCCCTGCAGATCATTGGCGCGGAAGTCGGAAGCGTAAAGCTTCGCACCGGTGACCTTGGCGACGCCGTCGATCCGGCCGGCGCCCGCCGTCGCGGGATTGAACTTGCCGCGTCCAGGCAGCGTCTCGTGCGCTGCGAAGGGCACGCCGGCTGCGGACGCCAGATGTGACAGGCTGACCGAGATGCCTCCCGCCGACAACCACTTCACGAACTCACGTCGCGAAGGCCTCATGATCATATCCTTGTACAGAGTTTCGAGAACATCGGGATGCGGCCAGCATGCGATGTCCGGAGGGCATAGGTCAGCGCCAGCGCGAATCCGTCACGATGCATCCTGCGACGATAGAACGGCTGAGGAGGTTTACAACCAATGAATGTGGTGCGCTTGCGCCTCGAATTGTGGTTTGGTGCTTGCTTTAGAGTCGAATCGAACGGAAGACGGTCCGGCAACAGGGGGCGCAATTCAAATGCAGCAGGATCCGAACGGTGCGTCTTCAGTCACCAGCGCCATGGGCACGACGACATTGTCGCGCCGTCAATTGCTGGATTGCGGTCTCAAGGCGGGCGCGTTGTCGCTGTTCGCAGGTGCCGCAAATGCCCAGCACGCCGTGCACGACCATGCGGGCATGTCCCACACCGCGGACATGTCGCCGAGCATGGGGATGGTCGCTGAAACGCCCGTTCCCGCCATGGACCAAGCGCTGGTCGAGCCCGAGGTGCGGCGGTCCGTCAATGGCGTGCTGAGCACGACCATGCGCGTCGGCTATGCCTATCGCCAGATCGGCGGCGTCAGGCTCTATGTCAGGTCCTATGAGGGCGGCAGCCCCGGCCCGACCTTGCGCATGAAACCCGGCGATACCCTGCGCATCAAGATGATCAACGATTTGCCGCCGAACCGCGATGGATTGCCGGCCGACATCAGCCATCCGCACCAGTTCAACAACACCAATTTCCATTTCCACGGCGCGCATACCAGCCCGAGCGGGATTTCCGACAACGTCATGCGCTCGATGGCGCCAGGCCGCAGCTACAACATCGAAATCACCCTGCCGGCCGATCACACCATGGGCACCTACTGGTATCACCCGCATCACCACGGCAGCGCCGACATCCAGATGTCCTCTGGCATGGTCGGCGCCGTCGTCATCGAGGGTGATTTCGCCGAAATTCCCGAGATCGCCACAGCCCGCGAACGGCTCATGGTGCTCACCCAGGTGGTCTACGATTCCAACGGCATGGTCGAGAATTTCGAGACGCTGTTTCCCGAGACCGCGACGCGCTTTCTCGCCATCAACGGCCAACGCCGGCCAATGATCGAGATGCGGCCCGGCGAGGTGCAGCGCTGGCGCATCCTCAATGCCGCCTATCAGGACGACATGCTGCTCGACCTGGAGAAGCACGATCTGCAAGCGATCGCCTATGACGGCATCCAGCTCGGCGCCATGCAGCCGCTCAAGCAGGTCCTGATTGCGCCCGGTCAGCGCGCCGACATTCTGGTGAAGGCAGGCAGCCCCGGCACCTACGCCTTCAACGCCACGCCCTACGATCAGGGCCACCCTTCGCCGGTCGGGCCCTTGGCGCGGGTCGTGGTCTCGGGCGCGCCGATGGACATGAAGCTGCCGCGCGCCTTGCCGCCGGCTCCGCTCGCGACCATCAAGGACTCCGAGATCACCAACCGCCGCAAGGTGGTGCTGTCGGCGACCGCGCCGGAGGCCGACGCCGCCGGCCATTGGCAGGAATTCGAGTTCTTCGTCGACGGCAAGAAGTTCGACCCCGGCCGCATCGATCAGCGGGTCAAGCTGGGCGCGGTCGAGGAGTGGACCATCGTCAACACGCATGAGCATGACGACCACGTCTTCCACATCCATACCAACCCGTTCCAGGTGATCTCGGCCAATGGCAAGGCGCTGGCGGTGCCGGAATGGCGGGATTCCGTGATCGTGGAGCGCAAGGGCGGCCAGGTCGTGTTCCGCTCGCGCTTCATCGATTTCACCGGCGTCTACATGCTCCACTGTCACATGATGAACCATGAGGAGATGGGCATGATGCAGACGGTCGAGGTCTATAAGGCCTAAGCTGCGGGTCGAATTGCGCGAATTTGGCGGCAGACGGGGCTGATCCGGGCCTGGCCGGGCTTCCCCTGGCGGCCCGCATGGCCTATTGACGCTGCAACGCAACAATCCCCCAAAAAGACCCCATGATCCGCCTCGACAACGTCAGCAAGCAAGCCGGCCACCAGATCCTGTTCATCGAAGCGTCCGCCGCCCTCAACAAGGGCGAGAAGATCGGGCTCGTCGGGCCGAACGGCGCCGGTAAGACCACGCTCTTCCGGATGATCGCCGGCGAGGAACCGCCCGATGAGGGGCAGGTCTCGACCGATCGCGGCATCACCATCGGCTATTTCAACCAAGACGTCGGCGAGATGGCCGGCCGCAGCGCCGTGGCCGAGGTCATGGACGGGGCGGGACCGGTGAGTGCGGTGGCGGCCGAGCTGCACGAACTCGAGACCGCGATGGCCGACCCTGATAAGGCCGACCAGATGGACGAGATCATCGCGCGTTACGGCGAGGTGCAGCACGCGTTCGAGGAGCTCGACGGCTACGCGCTCGACGGCCGCGCGCGCGAGGCGCTGTCCGGCCTCGGCTTCAGCCAGGAGATGATGGACGGCGACGTCGGCAAGCTGTCCGGCGGCTGGAAGATGCGCGTGGCGCTGGCCCGCATTCTCCTGATGCGGCCCGATGTCATGCTGCTCGACGAGCCGAGCAACCATCTCGATCTCGAAAGCCTGATCTGGCTGGAGAAGTTCTTGCACGATTACGAAGGCACGCTGCTGATGACCTCGCACGATCGCGAGTTCATCAACCGCGTGATCTCGAAAGTGGTCGAGATCGATTCCGGCTCGCTCACCACCTACGCCGGCAATTACGAGTTCTACGAGCAGCAGCGGGCGCTAAGCGAGAAGCAGCAGCAGGCGCAGTTCGAGCGCCAGCAGGCCATGCTCGCCAAGGAGATCAAGTTCATCGAGCGGTTCAAGGCGCGCGCCTCTCACGCAGCTCAGGTGCAGAGCCGGGTGAAGAAGCTCGACAAGATCGAGCGGGTGGAGCCGCCGCGCCGCCGCCAGACGGTTGCGTTCGACTTTCCGCCGGCGCCGCGATCCGGCGAGGATGTCGTTGCGCTCAAGAAGGTGTTCAAGGGCTACGGCAGCAAGCGGATCTATGACGGGCTCGATTTCATGATCCGCCGCAGGGAGCGCTGGTGCGTGATGGGCGTCAACGGCGCCGGCAAATCGACGCTGCTCAAGCTCGTCGCGGGCGCGAGCGAGCCGGACGATGGCACCGTGGCGGTCGGCGGCAGCGTCAAGATGGGCTATTTCGCGCAGCATGCGATGGATTTGCTCGACGGCGAGCAGACGGTGTTCGAGTCACTCGAATATGCGTTTCCGACCGCGGGGCAGGGCTCTCTGCGCGCGCTCGCCGGCTGCTTCGGCTTCTCCGGCGACGACGTCGAGAAGCGCTGCCGCGTGCTGTCGGGCGGCGAGAAGGCGCGCCTCGTGATGGCGAAGATGCTGTTCGATCCCCCGAACTTTCTGGTGCTGGACGAGCCGACCAACCATCTCGACCTCGCCACCAAGGAAATGCTGATCACGGCGCTGTCGGATTTCGAGGGCACCATGCTGTTCGTCTCGCATGACCGGCATTTTCTCAGCGTCCTGTCGAACCGCGTGCTGGAGCTGACGCCCGAAGGCATCCACCAGTTCGGCGGCGGCTACACGGAATATGTCGCGCGCACGGGGCAGGAAGCGCCGGGGTTGCGGTCGTAGTGATCGGCGGTAGCCCGGATGGAGCGAAGCGCAATCCGGGTTTCGTGCCGCGTGGGCAGTCGCGCGATGCGGTTGGTCCGGCCCCGGATTACGCTTCGCTCGATCCGGGCTACAGGGGCCCATTGAAATCTTGTAGCCCGGATGGAGCGAAGCGCAATCCGGGTCAGTCTTCGCGTTCGCCGAAGGTACCAACAACCCCTCCAGATCCTCCCCAATCGAGCGGAAGCAGGCCTTCGCGGACGTAGCGGTGGAGCGATGAATGCGGCCAGTCTGCCGGCGAAGAGACGTACCCGTGCTTGACTGGATTGTAGTGAATGTAATTCGTGCATCGTTCAAAATCCGCGTCATCGCGAATGGTGTGCTCCCAAAACCGCCGTTGCCACAGAGAGAACTCGCCACGACGATTGCGGGAGATGGCGGCACCTGAAGTGGCGAGTTGATGCGTGAAGACACTCTTGATGCGCCGCCACCGGCCGGAGAAGTCGGAGTCTGCGTCGGGCATCGTCATGATGACATGCAGGTGGTCCGGCAAGACCACGATTGCATCGATCGTGAACGGCCTGTCGGCGCGCGTCATACGAAATGCGTCGCGCAGTTTGTCAACATGATCGACCAACGCGGATGATCTTCGATCATCCCGCGCCACCGTGAAGAAGAAGGTCCCGCCAGGGACGAAGTTGCGCCGGTAGCGAACCACGCGGGCACCTTCCCGGATTACGCTTCGCTCCATCCGGGCTACAACCAGATCGAGAGATTTGCAATCCATTCGCTTGCTTGCGCGTTTCAGGGGCTCTCGCTACGCTCTTTCAAAAAAGGGAGCGAAACGCGCGTGAAGCAGGTCAGGTTCGGCGACATCACCATCGACGCGGTGATCGAGCGGGAGGGCCCGTGGCGGCGGCCGCAGGATTTTTTCCCGGCCTATGACGAGGGCGTATTCAAGCGGCATTTGCCGACGATGGAGCCGGAGGTGTTCGACGCCGCGCGCGGCATGATGGTGATCACCTATCAGACCTTCGTGGTGCGCACGCCGCGCTATACCATCCTGGTCGATACCTGCACCGGCGAGGACAAGGGCCATCCGCCGCCGTTCGATTTTCCGGGCAAGGCGCGCTGGCGCAACGAGCTGTTCGCGCTCGGCATCGGCTTTGAGCAGATCGACTACGTGTTCTGCACGCACCTTCACATCGACCACACCGGCTGGAATACGAGCTTGCGCGACGGTCGTTGGGTGCCGACGTTCCCGAATGCGAAATACGTCTTCCACAAGGGTGAATATGCGGCCTGGGAGGCCGAGCATGCCAAGGGCTGCAACCCGCCCGGCACCGTGTTTCGCGACAATTGCCTGCCGATCGTCGAGGCAGGCCAGGCGCTCCTGGTGGATGACGATTACGCGCTCGACGACACCGTCACGCTGACGCCGACGCCGGGGCATTCGCCCTGCCATTGCTGCGTGAACATCTTCTCGAAGGGGCGCCGCGCGGTGGTCGCCGGCGACCTCATGCATCATCAGATCCAGTGCCGCGAGCCGGACTGGTCGGCCAGACCGGATTGGGATCCGAAGCAGTCGGCGGTGTCGCGGCGAAAGTTCTTTGCTTCCGTCGCGGACACCGACACGCTGATCCTGCCTGTCCATTTTCCGGCGCCGACCGTCGGCCTGATCAAGCCGCGCGGCGCCGCCTTTGACTACCGGTTCAAGCGGGAGTAGAGCGACCGCAGGTCGGACGCCCTAATAAGTGTAGAACATCCGCTGGATTTCCTTCGTGTCGGTCGTCTTTGTCAGCGCCAGCATCAGCAGAATGCGCGCCTTTTGAGGGTTGAGCGTATCCGAAACGACGAAGTCGTGTTCGTCGTCCTTGGCCTCGCCATTGCGTGCGACGATGCCGTTCCCGACACGGCTGCTGCGAACGATCACGACACCCTTCTTGCGGGCCTCGTCGAGAGCTGGCTCGACCGCGGGCCTGGCCAGGCTGCCGTCGCCGACGCCGGCATGCACGATCCCCTTGGCTCCGGCGCCGACAAAAGCGTCGATCGCGACCCGGTTCATGTTGGCATAGCCGTAGACGATATCGACTTGCGGCAGGACATCGAGGCTGGAGACGTCAAATTCGGAGTCCGCCGTGTGGCGGCGCGTCGATTGACGATAGAAGTACGGCTTGTTGCCCTGCATGTAGCCGAGAAAGCCGAGTTCCGGTGTACGGAAGGTGTCTGCCGTCGAGGTGTTGTTCTTGGTGACATCGCGAGCCGCGTTGATCTGATCGTTAAGAGCAACCAGCACGCCCTTGCCGACGGCCTCGTCACTGCCCGCGAGGATCACCGCATTAAAGAGGTTGATCGGCCCATCCGCGCTGATCGCCGTCGACGGTCGCATTGCGCCGACGACGACGACGGGCTTCTTGCTCTTGACGACGAGGTCCAGAAAATAGCTGGTTTCCTCGATCGTGTCGGTCCCGTGCGTGATCACGATGCCGTCGACGTCGTCCTGCGCGAGCAGCGTGTTGACGCGCTTGGCAAGCTTCAGCCAGTAGTCATTGTTCATGTTCTCGCTGGCGATCTGGAAAACCTGCTCGCCCTTGACGTTGGCCACCGTTTTCAGTTCGGGGACGGCATTCAGGAGGGTCTCTATGCCCACCGTGGCTGCGGTGTAACCGACCACGGTGGTGCTGCTCGCCCCGCTGCCGGCGATCGTGCCGCCGGTTGCGAGCACCATGACGTTGGGCAGTCCCGGGCCCCGCGCGTTCGCGGCTTCAAGTCCGATGAGCAGCGCGAAGAGCATGCTCATTGCCGCGATGAAGTGATGACGCACTCGAGGTTGCCACATCTTGACGTCCCTTTCCTAGAAAGCCTTGTCGATGCGCCCCGCTTCGCTCAGCACCACATGATCGGTCAGTCGAGAGCTCCTGTCTAGGGCGACGCTTTCGGATGATTTGGTCTGGAAGCCGGCACACGCAAACACACACGCGAATGGCCGGGACAAGCCCGGCCATGTGGCAGTTCGTCTGGCGATTGCTCGCTAAAGCAGCAGCGAATTCGCGGCGCCTTACGCGCCCATCTCGCACTTCTTCATAAAGCTGTTCTTGGCGGCGCCGGCGAGCGGCTTGCCCTCGGCGCTGACGGCCTTGGGCGCGCAGGCTTCGGCTTTGCACTTCTTCATGAACGAGGTCTTGGCGGCGCCAGCCAGGGCCTTGCCGTCCTTGCCGACGGCCTTGCTTTCGCAGGTGTCCTCCGCGAAGGCCGAACCCGCTGCAAACGTGGCAACGATCGCAGCCAGGAAAATCCGCTTCATCATGATTGTCTCCCTAAACCAGAAATGGCACGCGGATTGGAGCCGGGAATCGTGGCGCAATCAAGCTGGATGAGCGCCTGCCGTCCGGTCTTCCTGGCGATTTTTCGAACGCGGGTTCGACGGGGCCCACGGTCTGCTGCACTGCTCGCTGACCGGGACGGGCGATCCTGCTAGCTTCGGGCGAGTTTAGCCGAAGGGAGATCGTGATGGAGACCCTGATTGCGAACATGCCGGATGCCGCTTCTGACCGGCATTCTCACCTGGTTCGGCCACAAGACATGGAATGGCAGAAGACGCGCTTTCCCGGCTGCGAGGCCAAGACGCTGCTGTTCGATCGCAGCAGCGGTCTGATGACGGCCTTGATGCGCTTTGCGCCGGGATCGGTGCTGCCCGATCACGAGCATGTCGGCGTCGAGCAGAGTTATGTCATAGAGGGCGCTCTCGTCGACAACCAGGGACCGGCCAAGGGGATTGCCTGCAAGGCCGGCGAATTCATCTGGCGCGAGGCGGGCAGCCGGCATGCGGCCTGGTGCCCGGAGGGCGCCCTGATCCTGGCGATCTTCCAGGTGCCGAACAAGTTCTTCGAAGCCGACGGCCGCGTCGTCGATGCCGCCGGTCAAGATTGGGACCAAACGTGGGGGCACACCAACGCGCAACGGGCGGGGAGGCCGCGATAGGCGGCTCTTCGCAGCTCAACTGCCGTCATCGATGCTTCTGACGAGCATGGTGACCTGAACGGCGATCAGCCGCCGCATCTCCTTGCCGTTCCTGGCGGTTTCGCGCAGTCCCCGCATGCCGAACACCAGGCATCGCGCCAGCACCTCCGGCTCGATCGCTATCCCGGCGGCCTTCACCTGATCGCGGATGAGGTCGGCGACCAGACACTGGAAGTTGTCGTAGACCTTCCGAACTGCGGGGAAACGGAGGTCGAACAGATCTGCCGAATCGGGATGCGCCTCGATCAGGTCGAAGCCATGCGATCCCCAGGATTTGCAGGCGTGGAGCAGCTTGGCGTGAAGGCCGTCGAGGCGCGCGATTGCGGCCCTGATCTCCCGATGCTTCTGCTCGTCCATTCGCTGGATCACCGCCGCGAACACGGCATCCTTGTCGGGGAAGAGCAAATAGAGCGCCGGCCGCGACATTCCCGCCTTGGCGGCGACGTCGCCCATCGTCGTGCGGGCATGGCCGTAGCGGGAGAACACCTCCGTTGCAGCCTCGACGGCAAGCGCCTCTTTCGAAATGCTGGAACGAGCCATGAGCCTCACAAGCGTTGGAATTGAACGTCGGGTCATATTGACAAGATATCAATAATTGTCAATTTGACGGAAGCGGCATGAGGCCACGAGAGGTTCTGCGAGATGAGCGATGAAGCGCGACTGAAGATCTGGAACACCTATCAGGCGGCGTGGGGACCCATCGATGACGACGAGCGGCGTCGGCTGCTTGAGCAAAGCGTGGCCGCGGACTGCGTGTATACCGATCCGGGCTCGCAGATTGAGGGACGCGACGCCTTGATGGCGCGCATCGGTCAAACCCAGCTCAAGTTTCCCGGCGCGCATTTCAGGAATGACAGCTTCCTCGAGCACCATGATCAGGGGCTTTTTCGCTGGACGATGTACGACGGCGCCGGTCGCGTGTTCGTCACGGGCGAGAGTTTTGGCCGCTTCGGCGACGATGGCCGCCTCGTTCAGGCGACGGGCTTCTTCGAGGTGCCCGCAGCCAAAGCCTGAGCGCTGGCCGGCGCGGCAGCCGATCCTGCCGCTCCGGGCGTCGCCCTCAGGCGCCGCGCGCGAGAAGCGCCTTGAAGTCCGCGCGTGCGCGCTGTGCTTCGGCTCGCGCCACTGCGGAGGCGTCGCCGAGGCCGAAATAGCCGTGGATCAGGCCGGGGCCTTCATGATGCTTCACCGGCACACCGGCGGCTTCCAGCGCGCGTGCATAGGCTGTGCCCTCGTCGCGGAGGGGATCGAACCAGGCGGTGGTCACGATCGCGGGCGCGACGCCGGCGAGCGAAGCCGCGCGCAGCGGTGATACGCGCCAGTCGGTCGCATGCAAGGGATCGGCGAGATAATGGCCGCAGAACCACTCCATCACGGCGCGTGAGAGGAAGTAGCCTTCGGCATTCTCGGCGCGCGAAGGGAAGTGTGCGTTCTCGCGCGCGTCCGCATAACTCCCGAGGACGTCGGTTACTGGGTAGACCAGGAGTTGTGCGGCGAGCTTGATGCCGGCGTCGCGGCAGGCGATCGCGGTGGTGGCGGCGAGATTGCCGCCGGCGCTGTCGCCGGCAACGCCGAGGCGTTTTGCATCGGCGCCAAATTCCGCGACGCGGCCAAACACGTCGCTGACCGCGGCAAAGGCGTCCTCGAACGCGCCGGGAAAGCGCGTTTCGGGCGGGCGACGGTAGTCGACGGAGACGACGACCGCGCCGGTCTCGATCGTAAGGTTGCGTGCCTGCCGGTCGTGAGTCTCGAGGTCGCCCGCGACCCAGCCGCCGCCATGGAAAAACACCACGGTCGGCGCCGGCGTGGTGCCGACCCGGTAGATACGTGCATCGAGCGGTCCGGCGCCGCCTTTCACCTTGATATCCGCGACGATGTCCACCGGCGGCGGCGCTATGGCCGCGCGTGAGGCAGCCAGTGCGCGCAAGGAATCGCGTGCGCTCTGTGGCGTCATCGTCTTGGCATCGCGCATCGGCAGCAGCGGAATGATCTGGGCGATGACGGGATCGAGCGGTGCGGCCATGTTGGGATCCTCACAGGGTTCTTGGTCTTGCTTGCGGGTTAGCATAGATATGGCGCGCCGCATCGGCAACGGCTCGCAGTTGCCATGCCAGGGTTTGCGATGCCATGGGATGAACGGGCAGGGAGGTCTTGAGGTGGAATTCGAAACGCTGGTCCAGTCGCGCCGCAGCGTGCGCGGCTTCAGGAACGAGCCGGTGCCGCGCGCGGTGATCGAGGCGATCATCGACAGTGCCAAACGTGCGCCGTCGTCGATGAACACCCAGCCTTGGCATGTCCACGTGCTCACAGGCGGGCCGCTGGAACAGCTGCGCCGACGCAACATGGAGGAAATGGTTGGCGGCGCCAAAGTCAAGCGCGACATCGTCAGCCATGGCGAATACCAGGGCGTGCACCGGACGCGGCAAGTCGACGTCGCCAAGAAACTGTTCGGCGCGATGGGGATCGCGCGCGACGACAAGCCGATGCGGCAGGACTGGGTGCTGCGCGGCTTCCGCCAGTTCGACGCGCCGGTCTCGCTGGTCTTGACCTATGACCGCGTGCTCGATCCCGGCGCGGTCTGCCATTTCGATCTGGGCGCGCTCTGCTACGGCATCGTGCTCGCGGCCTGGGACCGCGGTCTCGGTTCGGTGATTAACGGGCAGGGCATCATGCGTTCCGACATCGTGCGCGAGGTCGCGAACATTCCGGAGGACGAGGTGATCATGACCTGCGTCGCGATGGGCTATCCCGACGACAACTTTGCCGCGAACGCCGTTCGCTCCGATCGCGAGGGCAACGACGATTTCGTGCGTTACGTCGGATTCGCCGAGTAGCGCAGGCAGAGGAGATTATTCTCTCGCCGAATTTTTTTTGGTGCGGACCGCTTGGCGGCCTCTTGCATTCTCGATCGTGCGGGAGGAACAATGTGCGGACTGAAAGGTTTGATGCTGGCGCGAGGGAATTGACATGCGGCGGCTCGCTAGCCTGGTTCGACGGTTCTTCGGCCCGCGAGTGCGGCGTCCGATCGATGATGATCCAAGTCTTCCTTTCACCCCCGAAGAGTTCGGCCGGATGATCCGCAGCGGCCGGCACGAGGACATGAAGCTGCTGGCCGAAGGGCTGGCCTGCCGGACCGTTCCGCGCCGCACCAGACACCGCGCCGCGCACTAGGCTGGAGTCGAGACGGGTTGCTGCGCTCATCTCGTGAGTGCGACCTGTCTGAACGCGGTCAGCAGTGCCTTTTCCAGCTTTCCACTCATTCCGCAGAGAATGTTATAAGCCTCTGCCCGCGGCATCGTTGGCTTGTAGTGCCGGTGCTCGATCAGGGCAGCGTAGATGTCCGAGATCGTCAGGATGCGCACGATATCGCCGATGTTCCCGGCGCAGAGCGCATCCGGGTAGCCGCTGCCGTCGAGAAATTCGTGATGATGCCGCACGGCATCGAGGATCTCCGGCGAGATATTGTCGTGGTCTTTCAGAAAATCGTAGCCCGCCACCGGGTGCGTCTCGATCATGGCACGTTCCTCCGGATCGAGACGGCCGGGCTTGTCGAGGATGGCAAGCGGGATCCGGGCCTTGCCGATGTCGTGGAACATGGCCGCCGTGTATAGCCGCTCCAGATCTGACCTGCCGACGCCAAGGCTCAGGCCGAAATCGATGGCGACGCCGGTGACGAGGAGGCAATGCTGATAGGTCCCCTCGTGATGGCGCCGCACCGTCGTGAGCCATTCCGACAGGCCATGCTGGGTGATGCGATCGGCGATCTGGCGGCCGGCTTCCCTGGCGCCGCTGACGTCAATCGGCTGCCCCGATGTCACCGAGGCAAACATCGACGCGATGGCAATCGCCGCGGTCTCGACGGCGTTGTCCGGCTGCGGCGCGTGACCTGAGGAAGCAGGCGCCTCTTCGGCGGGATCAACCAGCGCTGCCAGCAGCTTGATCTTGTCGATCGTCCCGGGAAGGACGAGCGTGGCTCCGAGCGCGTAGGCCTGCGAGATACTCATGTGAGAGGAGTGCTCGACCAGGAAGATGCGCTTGGTTGCCTTCGCGAGCTTTACGCCTCGTTTCTTGATGGCCGCAATGGTGTGGACATCATGCAATTCCGCACGGATGACGATCGCGAACGGCACCTGGGACAGCTTGGCTTCCGCGTCGAGCCGTTCGCCTGCGACGGCAAACTGCTGCTCGAGCATCGAACAGACGCTCGACAATTTGTCTGAAGAATCAGCCAGCACATGCACGAACGGGCGTGCCGCTTCCTTCTCTCGGATGCCGCCGTCGCCCTTGACGCGGCGGGATATAATTCGCGCGTTCTGCACGGTTGACCTGAATTATGCTGAGTGGATGGGCTGATGAATCCTTGGGGCCTATTTGCTCTGAGCGGCAGTCTGCGCGGCGGCTGCCGGTTTCCTCTTGCCGTCTGCGGTGACGAAGTGCACGCCGGCGGTGGTGCCGTCGATCCAGACCAATTCGCAGCGCCGGTAGGCGAGCCCCGTCGACGACAGCAGCAGGAAGAATTCCTTGGCCCGCAGAACGTCGAGCGTGCCCTCGACTTCGATCTTCGCACCGCTTTGCGATATGTCGAGCAGAACGCAGCTGCGCCGCCACGTGCCGTCCGAGCCCATCAGATTGACCGGCTGCTTGTGATCCATTTTCACGCGCTGCGCTTTGCGACCGTCGAACTTCATCGGCTAACCCCCATCTTCGCGCCGCGATTTGCCGGATCGCTCGTGTTGGCGCTTGCCGCTATTTCCCCCCATCGCACTGTCCATTGGCTGGTGGACAGAAGCAGCGTCTCGAAGATCCGTTGCGCGCGCTCGCGCCCGGCATAGGAGAGCCTTTTCCCGCTGCGGTTGCTCAGGATGGTAAGGGTGGTCTGCCAGTTCAGCCGCGAGGCCCGGCACGCCATGACCAGCCCCTCGCAATCGTCGTCGCTCACGACACGCTCGATGATTTCGAGCGGCGCCCCTGAAAGCACCGACAGCGCCGTGAATAGGTTGGCCGTCTCGCCGCGGATCGCAAAACGGTTCACCGTGGAATCGTTGAGCTTGCCGATGCGGTTGAGGACGACAATCTCCGGCCTCGCGCTGGCGTAGTCGGCCCTGCAAGGCCGCTTTGGCGGAGCCGGCTCCGTTTCCGGCACCGGCGACGCGGCGAGCGGGTTGGGCGTGGCCGGCGCCTTCCGGGCTGGTGGGGCGGAGAGCAGCTTGCGCACGACCAGGTCGGGCGTGCCGGGCCGGAGCACCAGCGCCTTCGCGATCTCGCCGTCCTGGTCGGCCATGGCAATCAGCGCTGCATAGGCTGCGTCGGAGAATTTCGTTCCCGGGTTCTTGATCAGGGCAAGGCAGATCGGGCCGCCGTGCTTGATCAACGCTTCGGTCACGGTCGGCGCGATGTCGCTGCGGGCGGCGATCGCGCGTCGATGCCACTCGCCACGGGAGTCAATGACAGCCTCGAGATCTGCCGCGGAAAGTGCGCGCGACTTGAGCAACACAGGACATGCCACGTCCGGATTATCGTGCGAGGCGAGACGCCACAATGTTTCGGGAGGCGCGATGTCAAGCTCGGCGAGCGCCATGCTGAGCTGAACCAGTGCGCTGGTCTCGACCCGTTCCGTCAATCGCAGCAGAACACCGTCGACCACGTTGACGAGCAATTCCCGGCACTGGCCGCGGCTACCAGTGAGCAACTGCACCATGCCGGAGAGAATGCGTGCGCAACGCTCCGCCGGGCACGTTGCGACCGTCTCTTCCAATTCAGCGAGAATATCAGCAGGCGAATTTGCCATCATGGCAGGGGCCTGACCTAAAATTAATTTGGACTATCGAACTGCTTCTATTCCGCTCGACAAACGTTAATTTGAAATTTTGATTTTGCTCGTCTAGGTATATGTGCACCGCTGGCCACACGGGAAACGCTATCGAAAATTGGCGAGATTTGATGCGCCGGCTTGTCCTTGGACTTCGACGCTCGCCAACTGGTCAACATAGTTCGAAGTGATTCTTTCAGACTTAAGGGACACCGGAACGGGGAAGTTGGGCCGGCATCGTCGCCGGACGCGCGTGTGTTGCGACGCGAAGTTTCACATTTGCCATGAACAGAACTGATGATGCGCCGACGCTAGCGCCGAAGGTGTTTCGTTTCACCGACGTCGATGAATTTCGAAGTGCCATACGAGGCCTGAACTTCGAGTTCACGCCTTTCGTACGGAGGATTTCGGCCGAGCAGACCATTCTGTCGCTGCCCGGCTGCGACGTGAATTTGACGCGGGCATTTCCGCGGGTCGTCGACGCACAGCTCGTCGAGAATTGTACCGCGATCGGATTCACGATGGACGATTTGGACGTGCCGGTTCGATTCAACGGCACGCAGCGCACACGACCCGTCATCGTCATCGGCAGCGGCGGCGCAACCTACACCACCATCGAGGAAGTGCCGCGGCAAATCGGCTCGGTGGTGTTCAGGCCGGAGGTGACGGATCGCGGCTGGCCACAAGCAGCCCTCTGCTTCAACATCTTCGAAACGACCGCCGCGGGCTTGAACCGGCTCCGCGGTGTGGTTCGGGAGGTGCTGGCAGCCGCTTCGGAGCCGGTCGATGCGCCCGACGTGCCGCTGAAGGCGGCCGCCATGAAGGAGACCCTGCTGGGGACTGTGGACGCAATTTTCCAAAGTATGGGTCCCGCGCGATGGACCCTGCGCCCCAATGACGAGCGCAACTTCAAGGTCTTTCAGGACATCCGCGCGCTGCTTTCCGACGACCTCTCCCAGCCCATCTACAGCGACGAGATCGCGCGCAAGCTCGGCTTGTCCGTTCGCACCATGCACGACGTCGTCCGCCGCTATCGCGGCATGAGCCTGCACCGCTATCTACGTCTGCGGCGGCTGTGGCTGGTGCGTCAGCGGTTGCTCGCCGGTGCCGACAGCGTCAAGGCCGTCGCGCTGGCGTTCGGCTTCTGGCATCTCGGCGACTTCTCCAGAAGCTATCGTGACAGGTTCGGCGAGACACCGTCGCAAACTCTCGAGCACGGACGGCGAACCTAGCGCGTCAAAACGTTGAGGCCGGCCTGCTGATCCGTGCTATACTACCGGCCATGAGCAATCGCATCCTCGTCCTCTACGGTTCCTACCGTTCCGACCGCATGGGCATACGCCTTGCGAATTTCGTCATCGATCGCCTGCGCGGTCGCGGCGACGACGTCGTGTTCATCGACGCCAAGGCGATCGGCCTGCCGATGCTCGATCGTATGTACAAGGAATATCCCAAGGGCTCCGCACCTGAGGCGCTGGAGAAGCTGGCCGGAGAGATCCGCGGCGCCGATGGCTTTGTCTTCGTCACCGGCGAGTACAATTGGGGCATCCAGCCGGGCCTGAAAAATCTCACCGACCACTTTCTCGAGGAGTGGTTCTGGCGTCCGGCCGCGATCGTGAGCTACTCGGCCGGCCGCCTGTCCGGCGCGCGTGCCTCGACCGCCTGGCACGGCACGCTGTCGGAGATGGGTATGGTGGTGGTGTCGAGCACCATCGGCGTCGGCCCGATCGCACAGACGCTGTCGGAGGCGGGCGAACCGATCGGCGAAGGCGGCAAGGCGTTGGAACGCTCGTTCCCGCGCTTCGCCGACGATCTCGCGTGGTGGATCGAGGCCGCCAAGGCGCAGCGGGCGCGCAAGGCGCCGCCTTATTGATGTCCCGTAGCCCTGATGGAGCGCAGCGCAATCCGGTGCCGTCGGTGTTTGCGGCACGATTCCCGGATTACGCTTCGCTCCATCCGGGCTACGAATTTGGTTGCTACGCCGACCTGACCTCGCCGAGGAAGCGGTCGAACTGTCCGGCGAGATCGCGCGACTGGGTCGAGAGCTGCTCGGCTGCGCCCAGCACCTCTCTTGCGGCCGTGCCGGTATCGTCGGCGGCGCGCTGCACGCCTGAAATGTTGATGTTGACCTCCTGGGTGCCGCGCGCGGCCTCCTGGACGCTGCGGGCGATCTCCTTGGTCGCCGAGCCCTGTTCCTCGATCGCGGCCGCAATCGCGGTGCCGATCTGGTCGATTTCGCCGATGACGTCAGCGACGTTGCGGATCGCGGTGACGGTCTCGTCGCTCGCGGCCTGGATCGCCGAAATCTGCTCGGAGATTTCGGTGGTGGCCTTGGCGGTCTGGCCCGCGAGCGATTTCACCTCGGCAGCAACCACCGCAAAGCCGCGGCCGGCGTCGCCGGCGCGGGCAGCCTCGATGGTCGCGTTGAGCGCCAGCAAGTTGGTCTGCTCGGCGATGCTCTGGATCAGCGTGACGACGTCGCCGATCTTCTGCGCGCCCTCGGCCAGCGCACGGGCGGTGTCGCCGGTGCGGCGGGCGTTGTCGACGGCGCGGGCGGCGATCTCGGTGGATTGGGCCACTTGACGGCCGATCTCCGAGATCGAAGAGGTCAGCTCTTCGGTGGCGCTCGCGACGGTCTGCACGTTGCTCGATGTCTGCTGTGAGGCGGCGGCGACGACCGCGGCCTGGCTGTTGGTCTGGGCCGCCGTCGAGGTCATCGACTGCGCCGTGCTTTCCATGGTGGAGGACGCGCGCGACAGGCCGCCGACGAGCTCGGTGACCTTGGCTTCGAACGCGCGGGTGATCCCGTCGAGCGCCTGTGCGCGGCGCATCTTGCCGTCGTTTTCGGCCTGCTTCTCCGCCGCAAGGCTGTCAGCCCGGATCATGTTGTCCTTGAAGACCCGGACGGCCGCAGCCATCGCGCCGATTTCATCGGAACGTTCGGCGCCGGGAATCTCTTCCGCGACCTCGCCATCGGCAAGCCGCGACATCCGCGTTGTCAGATTGACGATCGGGGCGCAGACGCGGCGGCGGACCGTGACGATGAGGCCGGCGCTGGCGATCAGCACGGCGAGAAGGCCCGCGAGAGCGATGGTGAAGCTGGTGTGGGCCGCAGTGGAGGCACCGGCGAGAATGTGCTCGGCGTTGTCGTAGAAGGCGTCGCGGACCTCGATGATGGTGCCGAGGCCGCGCTGCGTGGCGGTGTAATAGGTGTCCATGTCGTGTTCGTACTTGCCGCTGACCGCACCCTCCTTCACCAGCTTGAGCTCGCGGCCGAACTCTTCGATGTAGATCGCGTTGAATTTCTCCAGTGCGGCGGCGATGTTCGCCGGCGTTGCGGGATTGCCGCGCAGCTCCAGCAGCGACATCACGATCTGATCGTTGCGGCCCTGCGAGCGGCTGATCTCGGCCTTCTCGGTATCGGTCGCTGGTTTCTTGCCCCCGACGAGGTTCTTGTGCAGGCTGGAGTTGAAGCCGCCGACGTCGCGCAACGTCATCGCGATGTTGGCGTAGCTGGCCTGCCGGTAGGCGTCGCCGTTGAGGATCGCCATGCGGCGGACCTGCTCGTTGAGCAGCGCAGTCACGCTGGCGTTGAGCACGGCGTTGTCGGCGACGATCTTCTTGGCGGCGTCCTTGCGCGCCTCAGGCGGGCCCGACATCGCCTTGTCGATGGCCTCGCGCAGCGACGTGAATTTCGAATTGATGGCGTCGATGTTGCCGCCGGTGGTGTTGCCGTCGTCGAACGGGCCCGGCAGGTCCTTGCGCAGCGCGTTCATCCTGTCGCGGGCGGCATCGGTCTGCTTGCGCAGCTTGTCCTGTTCGGCCAGCAGCGCCGGGTCGACGGCGGGAGGGCCATAGAGGATGTTGGTGGAAAAGCCGCGCTCGGGATTGAGGTAGCGCGGGATGTCGCTAACGGCGCGGACGGTCGCCAGCCGCCCCTGGGCTTCGGTGATTCGCTCCATCGTCTGGTATTTCGTTACGGCGACGTAGACGGCGAGGCCGCCGCCCACGGTCGAGAGCGAGACGATCGCGGTGGTCAGGAGCGTACCGATTTTCATGAGTCTGTCCGGCAACTGGCGCGGGAAATAATTTGCACGGACAATAGGCAGGCGATGTTAATCCCGGGTTTACGCTGGTGGCCGCGGTCACTTGGGCTGTCGGTCGAGGACCGCGAGGATATCGAGCGTTGCCTGATCGCGCTTGCCCGAAAAATACCGGGCGAGCGCCTGGTCGAAAACGGGTTCGTCGGACACCGCGTCGAACAGCGTCATCGACGAGCGGAATTTGGCATCATCGGGCGCGCCGAGGATCGCGTTGATGGTCCGGCCTTCGACGGCAAGCACGAGGCGGGTGCATTCGATCAGGCGCGGACCGAGGATGGGGTGGGCGAGATAGGCCTTGGCCTCCGCGCGGGAGGCGATGGCGTAGCGTTGCGACATGGCGCTGAAGCCGAGGCCGGCGACCTGCGGGAAGACGAACCACATCCAGTGGCTCTGCTTTCGGCCCCGGGTCAGCTCCCCCTGAACGTCGCCATAGACCGGGTCCTGGGCCCGGACAAAGCGTTCTAGATCGAACGGATCGGTCATAAGATACCTTGGGATACCCCGGAATGGCTTGCCGGAGCCTTGCCAGACGCCTGCCGGCCCCGATTATGCCTAACTTTTGGCTCCCAATGTGGTAGCTGGTATAGAGTCTCCGGGTGGGGGTGGGTCCCCCCGGGGGTCGATTTTGGGGAGCTGATGGTTTCCGACCGGGCACAAGCCGAGAGGCTATTGTCGCGCCGCCGTATTGGGCGAGCCGAGACGATATTGCTGTCTCTGGCCGCCGTCGCGCTGGCACTAGGCGCTGCCGCCTGGGTCGCGGATATCGGCGCTCCGGCCTCGCTGGTCACCGCCGCACTGCCGCCGGCCAATGCGCCTTCGTTCGATGATCGTTTCGCTTCGGCGTCCGGCAATCCGCCCGCCCGCGAGCTTGGGCTGCGGACGCTGGAGCGCTCCGCGGTGAGTGCAGTCCAGCTCAAATTGCGCGACGCCAAGGCGATGCTCGCCCAGAAGCTCCAGGGCGATGACTGGCGCTCCACTCTGACCGACGACGACCGGCATATGTCCGAGGAGACGAGACAATCGCAGCGTGCTGACGCCATCCCGATGCCGCGCTCGCGCCCGCCCCAGGCCGACATCTCCGCCCAGATCGCCTCGAGCCAGGCTTATGCGGAGACCAACCCCCGGGTCGACAACCGCAACTTCTTCGAAAAATTCACCGACAAGATCAGGCTGGCCTCGCTGACGCCCGACAGCGGCCTGTTCGGCAAGGCGCCGGATCTCGCCGCGCTCGGTTACGATTCGCGCACCGCGGTCTACGACATCTCGGCCAAGGCGCTTTACCTGCCGAGCGGCCTCGCGCTGGAAGCGCATTCAGGCATGGGCGCGCTGATGGACGACCCGGAGCACGTCGACCAGCGCATGGTTGGCGCGACCCCGCCCGCGACCTACGACCTGAAGCCCCGCGAAAAACTGTTTCACGGCGTCCGCGCGCTGCGCTTGACCCCCACCGAGGGCACCAGCGCGCTCGGCCGCGTCGGCCTGCTCACCCACAATTACATGCTCGGGCCCCGTGGCGACTCCAACGGCTGCGTGTCGATCAAGGACTACGATCGTTTTATGAAGGCCTATGACAACGGTGAGTTCAACCGTCTGGTCGTGGTGCCGAAGTTGAGCCCATCGGCGACCGCCTCGCAGCGCGCGAGCACCGAGTCCTGATATCTGCTCCTGATATTTGCCTGCCACGGCGGGGCTGCCGTTTTCCCTTCGTTAAGCCGTCATCGTGCAGAAGCAGCCCATGAGTGATCCGCAAAGTGAGTGATCCGCAAAGTTCCGAGACCCCGCTGCGCACGACGTTCAAGATCAAGCTGAACGGCGACACGCTGGCGATTGCGACCGTCGGCCAGGCCTATCAATTCCTCACCAATTTCAAATCGGTCGAGTGGATGGAATTCCGCTCCTTGCATGAAGATGCGGTCGCAGCGCTCGAAGGCGCCGCCGAGAACGCCATGCTCGTGGTGCAGGCGACCAACGCCGTGCGCGCGCTGTTCGTGAGCGCCAAGCTGCTCTGAGAGTGACGCGGTAGATATTTGGGGGATCCCGGGATTGCGCTGCGCTCCATCCGGGCTACCGCTCACAACTTGAACTCCGCTATAGGAACGGCAATAGCTCGCGAAGATCGCGCTCAAGCCGAGACGTTGAAACATAGTTCAGGGAGAGACCATCATGAAACGCCGTACGTTCCTCAAGGGCGGCGCCATGGCCGGCGCGACGACGCTGGTTGCCGCACCTGCGATCGCGCAAGGCGCGCCCGAGATCAAATGGCGCCTGACCTCCAGCTTCCCGAAGTCGCTGGACACCATCTACGGCACTGCGCAGACCTTTGCGAAATATGTTGCCGAGGCCACCGACAACAAATTCCAGATCCAGACCTTTGCGGCCGGCGAGCTCGTCCCGGGCCTGCAGGCGCTCGATGCCGTCAGCACAGCCTCTGTCGACATGGCGCAGACCCCGCTCTATTTCTACATCGGCAAGGAGCCGGCGCTGGCCTATGCGACCGGCGCGCCGTTCGGCATGAACCATCGCCATCAGGAATCCTGGTGGCACTTCGGCGGCGGCGCCGACCTCACCAACGAGGCGCTGAAGCCGTTCAAGGCGCATGCGATCCTCTGCGGCAATTCCGGCACCCAGATGGGCGGCTGGTTCCGCAAGGAGATCAAGACCGTCGACGATCTCAAGGGCCTGAAATTCCGCATCGCCGGCATGGGCGGCCATGTGCTGGCGCGGCTCGGCGTGGTCCCGCAACAGATCGCGGGCGGCGACATCTATCCGGCGCTGGAGAAGGGCACGATCGATGCGGTCGAATTCGTCGGCCCCTATGACGACGAAAAGCTCGGCTTCCAGAAGGTCGCAAAATACTACTACTTCCCGGGCTGGTGGGAGGGCGGCGCCATGTTGCACATGATCGTCAACGACGAAAAGTGGGCGTCGCTGCCGAAGCAGTACCAGGCGATCGTCAACCAGGCCGCGTCGGCCGCGGGCGCCTGGATGCTCGAGAAATACGACAGCGTGAATCCGGCGGCGCTGAAGCGGCTGATCGCCAATGGCGCGGAGCTGAAGGCGTTTCCGCAGCCGGTGCTGGAGGCCTGCTACGCCGCGACCCAGGAGCATCTGAACGAGCTCGCCACCAAGAGCGACCTGTTCAAGCGCACCAAGGAAAGCCACGACGCCTATATGAAGGAGCTGCTGTTCTACACGCAGATCGCGGAGAATTTTTACGATAATTATCTGCTCGGCAAGATGCGCAACAAGACCTGATCGCGCAAACTCCCGTAGGGTGGGCAAAGGCGCACTTGCGCCGTGCCCACCACTGCTTGCATGACTCGCCATGGTGGGCACGCTTCGCTTTGCCCACCCTACAGCATCTATCGTGCGGTGAATTAAGCCGCGCCCAAACCCAGCTTCTCGTAAATGCGCCGTGCATAGGCGCCGAACGCGTCCGTGGTCTTGAGCGGAAGATCACGCGGGAAGGGCAGGTCGATCGGAAAATAATCGGCCATCTTCGCCGGGCCGGCGGTCAGCACGGCGCAGTGCGAGGACAGGAACACGGCTTCCTGAATCGAGTGCGTGATGAAGATGATGGTCTTGCCGCTCTCGCGCCAGATCCGCAGCATCTCCAGGTTCATCTGCTCGCGCGTCAAGGCGTCGAGCGCGCCGAACGGCTCGTCCATCAGGATCAGTTTCGGGTCGTGAATGAAGGCGCGCGCGATCGCGGTACGCTGCTGCATGCCGCCGGACAGCTCTCGCGGATATTTCTGCTCGTAGCCGGCAAGACCCACCAGATTGAGCAGATCGCGCGCCCGCTCGCGCGCGGCCCTCATGGGAAGGCCGACGATCTCCGCCGGCAGCAACACATTGTCCAGGATCGTCCGCCATTTCAGCAGCAGCGCCTGCTGGAATACCATGCCGATGTCGCGGGTCGGATCGAACGGGCTTTTGGCATTGCCGATCTTCACCGTGCCGCCGTCGGCGCCGTGCAGGCCGGCCAAGATCTTCATCACTGTGGTCTTGCCGCAGCCGGACGGGCCGACCAGCGAGACAAGCTCACCCTCCTGCACGTCCATGGTGACGTCGGACACCGCCAGGAATTCGGCGCCGCCGCTACGATAGACCTTGCGGACGCCTTGCAGGCTGATGAAGGGGTTTGAGCTCATGCCAGCCATTTATTCAAGTTTGCGGCCACGAAGGCGTCGTCGCTGAGATCTGAATGCTCGCGAGCGACGCGGTCGATCTCGTCCTTCTGGCCGGGGCTCAGGCCCTCGTTAGGATCGAGGCACCACAGGCCCTGCATCAGGCCCTGCCGTCGCAGCACCTCATGGCAGCCGGCGATGCAGCCGTGAAAATCGTTGGCGACGTCGAAGAAGGCGCTGTTGCAATCGGTGACGCGGGCATCGAGCGCGAGCAGTTCGGCCGGGACGCTGTCCTTGTGCCGTGCCGCTTTGCAGCGCTCGAATTGCTTGATCGCGCTCGCCGTCCAGACCGACCAATGGCCGAGCAGACCCCCCTTGAAGTAGGTCCGCGTGGTGATGCCGTTGTCGCGGAGGTCGAACGGCAGCATCAAATCGAGCAGGATGTGGTCGTCATTGCCGGTATAGAGCGCAACGCGGTCGAGCGCGCCAGCCGCCGCGACGCCGCGCAGAACATCAAGGGTCCTGTAGCGGTTGAACGGCGCGATCTTGATCGCGATGACATTGTCGATCGCGGCAAAGCGCTGCCAGAACCGGCTCGACAGGACCACGCCGCCGACGGCCGGCTGGAGATAGAAGCCGACCAGCGGAATCTCGGCCGCGACCGCTGTGCAATGCGCGATGATCTCGTCTTCGGACGCGCTCTTCATCGCAGCGAGACTGAGGAGCCCTGCGTGGTAGCCGATGTCGCGCGCGGTGCGGGCTTCAGCGGTGGCCTGCTGGGTCGGGCCGGCAAGGCCCGCGACCAGCGCCAGCGGACGCTTGGTCCAGTTCGCCGCGGTCTCGGCGGCGAGCTCGAGCACGGGACGATAGAGGCCGACATTGCGGATCGCGAACTGCGTGGTGTGCACGCCGACAGCAAGGCCGCCGGAGCCGGCGTCGATGTAATAGCGCGTCAGCGCGCGCTGATGCGTTTTGTCGAGCTGGCGTTCGGCGGTGAGCGCGAGGGGATGCGCTGGCAGCACGGTGCCGTCGGCGATCAGCTTGCGGATATCGCTGTTGATCTGACTGTGGTGCATGATGTCCTATCCGAATTCAGGGCCGGCGACGGCGAATGGCATGTCCTCACCCGCGGCTGTGGCGGGGCCGAACCGCATGCGCTGGAACGGCCGTTCGATGCTCCAGCCCGACGCGGTCAATCCGTCAGGGAACGCGGCTTGCGACGCGACGGCGTCGAGCAGCAGCGGCCCGGTTTCCGATCGTGCGATGGCATCCACCAGGGTCAGCGCTGCTGCCGTGTTGTCGGCAAATAGCGGGCCGATATGGCGCGCGGTGCGTCCGTCGCGAACCAGCGCGATGGCTCCGTTCGCGGAGACGATGCGTGAGCCGGGACGCCGAGCGAAGTTGGAGAGCAGGGCGGTTCGATCGAAACCAGTGGCGCGCCGGTCACGCATGCGGAGCGCGTCGAGCGTCGCGGATGAAGGTGCCTGCCCGGACGTTGACGCGGGTTTCACCAGTTTGAGGCGGCGCAATTGCAGGGTCGGCGTGAACCCGAGCGGCCCATAGACGGCAGCACCATCCGGCGTTGCGTCGAGCCAGCTCGTCAGGCCGTTCCTGCGGGCGGTTTCCAGGCAGGCATCGACGAGGCGCGTTGCAAGGCCGCGGCGGCGATGGGTGCCTGATACCAGCACCATGCTGATCCAGGCATTTTTGCTGGAGTAGGGCAGCAGGGCCGCGGTTGCCACCAGCCGTCTGCCGTCACGGATGCCGAACACGATTCCATCGTGCAGGAAGATGCGCCAGTCCTCCTCGGTCTGGTTCCAGCGTGCTTCCGTCGACAGCACGAGCCCGGCGATCGCATCGTCGACGCCGAGCTTGATGATGGCCGGCTCGTCAGTAGCGTCCATCGCGCACCTCGTATTTGGTGGGCTTGCCGAGGCTCGGCATGGCGCGGGACACCCAATCCGCGGTCCAGGCGATCAGCTGCTCGGTGTCGACGACCGGCAGGCCGAACAGCTCGACGGCCTTGGACGTGTCCGTCAGCCACGCCGTCGGCTGTTCGTTTCCTGTCAGCACCGGCGCGCGGCCGAACCTGGCGCCGAATCGTGCTGCGAGGTCGCGTACCGCCAAGATCTCGTGGCCGCTGACATTGATCGGCGAGGTCGGCGTCGTGCAATGCGCGAGACAGCGCAGCGCCTGGGACGAGGCATCGCCCTGCCAGATGAAATTGACATGACCGATGCTGACGTCGATCGGCGTGCCCGTGAGCACCTTCGATGCGATGTCGTGGAGCACGCCATAGCGCATGTCGATCGCGTAATTGAGGCGGAACAGCCGCCCGGGCGTTCCGAATTTGCGCGAAAAAAACTCGAACATGCGCTCGCGGCCGACGCAGGATTGGGCGTATTCGCCGGGCGGGTTCGGCGCCATGTCCTCGCGCGAGCCTTTGCCGTCGACGGGGACGAAGGGATAGATGCAGCCGGTCGAGAACGCCACGATCCGCGACGAGGGGAAGGCCTGCGCGACCAGCGCCGGCACGTGCGCATTCATCGCCCAGGTCAGCGACAGATCGCCCTCCGCGCCGAATTTGCGGCCGGCCATGAAGACGATATTGGGCGCCTTCGGCAGCGTCTGAATCGCGGTCTCGTCCATCAGGTCGCAATTGATGGTCTCGACGCCACGCCCGTGCAGCCAGTCCTTGACGCCGGCGTCGCTGAAGCGGGCGACGCCAATGACGCGGCGATCGGGCGCTGCGGCTTTGGCAAGCCCCGCCAGCGTCGGCCCCATCTTGCCGGCGACGCCAAGGATCATGATGTCGCCCTCGACCCTGGCGAGGTCGTCGATCAATGCCTGGGTCGGCCGGCACAGGAGATCGTCGAGCGCAGCGATATCAGGGATGGTCTTCGGCAGTGTCTGGCGGGTCAGGAGCATGGTTGTGGTCCCTGGTCTTGGCTTTGACGTTTCAGGTCGGTGTTGCGTCACCGACCACGAATATGCGTTCGAGGGCGAGCACGAAGCCGTAAAGCGCGACGCCGAGCAGCGTCAGCAGCACGACGGCCATCACCATCGCGGGCGTGTCGAGCGATGACTGCACCTGGATCATGAGGTAGCCGAGCCCGCGCTCGGAGGCGATGAACTCGCCGACGATGGCGCCGGCGACCGCGAGGATGGCGCCGACTTTCATGCCGGAGAAGATGTAAGGCAGCGATCCCGGCAGCTGGATCTTGCGGAACAGCGTCCAGCGCGAGCCGCGCAGCGATTTGACCAGGTCGAGCAGATCCGGCTCGACCTCGCGCAAGCCCCGCGCGGTGGTGAGCAGGATCGGGAAGAAGCAGATGCTGAAGGCGATCAGGATGTTCGGCACGATGCCGTAGGAGAACCAGACGATGAGGAGCGGGCCGAGCGCGACCTTCGGGATCATGTTCAGCGTCACGAACAGCGGCAGCAGCACGAGGCTGATCAGCGGCGCCCAGCTGAAGATGACGGCCAGCGCCACGCCGACGAATGCGCCGAGCGCAAAGCCGCCGAGGATCTCGATTGCCGTCACCAGCGTATTGGCGCCCCAGGCGTAGCTCGCGGTTCCCAGCGTCTGGATTGTCGCGAGCGGCGAGGGCAGGATGAACTTCGGCACGTGGAAGGCATCGACCAGGACCTGCCAGAGCACGAGCACGGCAAGGTGCACGATCAGGACGATCGCAAAGCTGCGCGTATTGCGGGCGCCGTCTCCTGCCACCAGTTGCTCCCTGTTGCCAGCGGCCACCTTGCCGCTGGTCGCGAGCCTAACCGTCCCTGAGGGAAGTTTCAACCAGTTGGTTGATTATGGCCGGAGCGAATGCAGCACGAGATCGGCGACGTGCCGACGGCGGGCGCGGCGCGCGGCCCGGCTCGACAGGTCCTTGCCGAAGATCGCCGAGAGCGTCGGTGTGTTGGAGAGATAAAAATAGCTGAGGCCCGCGATGGAGATATAGAGCTGGATCGGGTCGATTCCCTTGCGGAACATTCCGGCGCGGACGCCCTCGTGAAGGATGTGGGACACGCTCTTCACCAGCGGCGAATGCATCGCCTCCAGCCGCGTCGAGCCGCGGACGTGGCGGGCACCGCCACGGTTCTCGTCGTTCAGAAGCACGATGAAATCGGGGTTCGTCGCCAGATAATCGAACGAGGCTTCGATCAGTTTCCGGATCGCCTTTTCCGGCGGCAGGCCTTCGAGATTGAGCTGGCGTTCCTGCTCGCGGATATCGGCGTAAACCCATTCGAGCACGGCGAGATAGAGCGCGTCCTTGTCGCCGAAATAATGGTAGACGAGCTGCTTGTTGACGCCGGCGCGCTCCGCGATCTCGTCGACGCGGGCGCCGGCAAAGCCGTGCCGGGCGAACTCCTCGCGCGCCGCGGTGAGCAGCTTCTTGCGTGTGGCGACCGGGTCGCGCCGCTGCGGCACGGTGTCGCCTGAACGTTTTGCGGGCATTTCCAACCAAACAGTTGACAAGTTGAGGGCGGCCTTGTTGCATTGGTATCCTCACAGGGGGAGAGCGACAAGCCGGGTCGCGGGCAACGAGGAGAGATGCGATGAAGCGTTTGCAGGCGGCGGGCTCGGCCCTGGCTGTGGCCCTGATGCTCGGATCACCAGTCGTGCCCGCGACCGCGGGCGAAGCGGTCAATCTGATCCTGAACTGGGCGCCGACGGCCGATCACTCGCCCTATTATTACGCCAAGGCGCAAGGCTGGTACGAGAAGGCGGGCATCGATCTGACCATCGAGGTCGGCAAGGGCTCCGGCGTCTCCGCCGCAAAGGTCGGCTCCGGTGGCTCGCCCTTCGGCGTCGCCGATCTCGCCACCATGCTGGTGGCGAAGAGCAAGGGCGCTGACGCTGTTGCCGTAATGAGCGTCTACGCCAACACCGGCCAGACCTTCTACTGGCTGAAGAGCTACGGCGTGAACGGGGTGAAGGATTTTGCCGGCCACAAGATCGGCAATCCGCCCGGGGACGCCTCGCGCGTGATGTGGCCGGCTTTCGCCAAGGCTGCAGGGCTTGCACCCGACTCTGTCGGCTTCGTCAATGTCGGGCCGACCGCGAAGATCGCCGCGCTGAAGAGCCATACCGTCGACATCATCAGCGACTTCTACAACGAGCACGATTTGAAGGTGATCGAGTTCGGAAGCGATCTCGGCTACGTCAACTGGAAGGACATCGGGCTCAACCCTTACGGCAATTCGCTGATCGTCAACGGCGGCTATCTGCAGAAGAATCCCAAGCTGGTCGAGGAGTTCGTGCGCGTCACGCAAAAGGCCTTTGCGACCTGCGTCGCCGACGCCGCACCCTGCCTGAAGGCGTTGCTCGACCAGGTCTCCGGTCTCGACAAGGAGAACCAGGAGCGCCAGTGGGAGCGCATCAAGTTTTTGATGACGGATGAGTTCACCACGACGAAGGCGCTCGGCTGGATCGACGGCGAGCGGATGAAGAAGGACTACGAACTGGTCCAGACCTATCTCGGCATGGAAAAGCCGTTCGACGTCACGACGGCGTTCACGACCAAGATGCTCGATCCCGCCGTCAAGATGGATGCGAGCAAGGTGAAGAAGTAGGGGGCGAAGAGCCGTCGCGCCGCCCCACACACCGGTGTCATGCCCCGCGAAAGCGGGGCATCCAGTACGCCGCGCCCTGTCGATTGACCCACAACCGTCTCGGAGTACTGGATCGCCCGCTTTCGCGGGCGATGACAGTTGGGACGGGCACGTAACCCCACGGAGAAATTAACCGGCCATTAACCATATCGGCGGCATCGTTAACCATTCAATAACAGGGAACGAGTCGGCCGCTATGGAGGCTGCAGTAAAACCTCAACGCCAAATGGTTCGCCTGCGCGGGCGCTCCTATGTGGCCTTCGTGTTCGTGCCGACGGTTCCCATCCAGGACTGGCTGCAGGAGATCGACACCACCATCGCGCGCTCGCCGGGCTTCTTTGCCGGTCGCCCCGTGGTGATCGACCTGTCCTCGGTCGATCTCAGCCAGTCCGGCATCGGGCATCTGCTCACCAGCCTTCAGGACCGCAACATTCGCGTGCTCGGGATCGAGGGCGTGGAGGAGGGCCGGTTGACCCCCATGATGCCGCCGCTGCTTTCGGGCGGGCGGAGCTGCGTCATCGAACCGAGCGCTCCCAAGAAGGTTGAGGCGAAGGTCGAGACCAAGCCGACCTCCTTGCTGCTCGAAAGCCCCGTTCGGTCGGGCCAGACTGTGATCTTCCCCGAAGGCGACGTCACCATTCTCGGCTCGGTCGGCTCCGGCGCCGAAGTCGTCGCCGGCGGCTCCATCCACATCTACGGCGCGCTACGCGGCCGCGCCATGGCGGGCGTGAACGGTCACACGAGCGCACGCATCTATTGTCAGAAGATCGAGGCCGAACTGCTTGCAATCGATGGCTTTTACCAGACCGCCGACGATATCGACGCGGCCCTGCGCGGCAAGCCGGCTCAGGCCTGGCTCCAGGGCAACACCATGCGAATTACTGCGCTGAACTGACCAGAAGGAGATTTCAGAGATGGCCAAGGTACTGGTCGTGACGTCAGGCAAGGGGGGCGTCGGCAAGACCACGACGACCGCCGCACTGGGGGCTGCGCTCGCGCAACGCGGCGAAAAGGTCGTGGTCGTCGATTTCGACGTCGGCTTGCGCAACCTTGACCTCGTGATGGGAGCCGAACGCCGCGTCGTGTTCGATCTCATCAACGTGGTGCAGGGCGTCGCAAAGCTGCCGCAGGCCCTGATCAAGGACAAGCGGTTGGAGAACCTCTGGCTGCTGCCGGCCTCGCAAACCCGCGACAAGGACGCGCTGACCGAAGAGGGCGTGGGCAAGGTCATCGATGATCTGCGCAGCCGTTTCGACTGGGTGATCTGCGACAGCCCGGCCGGCATCGAACGCGGCGCCTCCATGGCGATGCGCTTTGCCGACGAAGCCGTGATCGTCACCAATCCCGAAGTCTCCTCGGTGCGCGATTCCGATCGCATCATCGGCATGCTCGATTCGAAGACGGTGCGGGCCGAGAAGGGCGAGCGGGTCGAGAAGCACATTCTCATTACCCGCTATGATCCCTCGCGCGCGGCGCGCGGCGAGATGCTGACCATCGAGGACATTCTCGAAATTCTTGCAACACCGTTGCTCGGCATCATCCCGGAGAGCCAGGACGTGCTGCGCGCCTCCAACGTCGGCACGCCCGTGACGCTGTCGAACGCGGAAGGCGCACCGGCGCGGGCCTATATCGACGCCGCCCGCCGGCTGTGCGGCGACACCGTGCCGATGCAGGTGCCGACCGAGCGCAAGGGCTTCATGGACCGCCTGCTGCGACGGAGGGCCGCATGAGCATGGGTCTGCTTCGGCTTCTCCGCGGCAACAAGGCCTCTGCACCCGTCGCACGCGAACGGTTGCAGATCCTGCTTGCCCATGAACGCGGACTGCGCGGCCAGCCCGACCTGCTCGGTGTGCTGCGTGAGGAAATCCTCGCGGTCGTTTCCAGGCACGTCACGCTGGACCCGACCAAGGTCATCGTCCGGCTCGATCGCGGCGACGAGGTCTCGACCCTCGAGGTCGATATCGAGGTGCCCAACGATTTCGAGCGCAAGCGCGCGGCGGCCGGCTAGGGACCTCGGCCGCGACGCTTCAAATTTGGGGTGGGTGAAAAGGCGGTCCGCTGGGCATAGCGGGCCGCCTTTTGCGCGCCGACGGGAACGCTGCGGAACGAGGTCAGGGCTCAATCGTTGTGAAAACCCGCGGCGGCGCGATGCACCGCGGTTTCGTCAAACGGGAGAACGCCCATGATGACCGAGGTCCAGGTCCACACCGTCGCGCGCCAGATGCTGGAACAGCATGGTTTTGCTGCGATCGCGAAGGCCGCCGAACAGGCCAGGGCTTGTGAGGGCCGCGGCGAGGGCGATGAGGCCAAAGAGTGGCGTCACATCGCCGACGCGATGAAGATCATCCGCGGTCCGCACCAGAGCTGACACCCTCGCGCGTCAAGGTTCCCCGCCTTCAACGCTCCCCGCGGTCGGCGCCCTGCGGCGACGTGCGATGCTGCGTCTGCGGCTGTGAGCGCTCGCCGGTCTCCTTGCAGGGGAGCGGCTCCCACGAGCCGTCCGGCGCCTGCTGATAGGCGCTACACGATGAGGACGAGGTCGATTTGTCCTCGCCCTTCTGGGCGTCGGAATTCTTTGCCAGCACGGGCGCGGTCGTCACCGTTGCGAGGGCAAACGCGACGGTAAGGAGGACATGGTTGATCCGCATGGGGCTCCCCTGTTCGAATTCGAAGAGAGCCGCATGCTGGCGAGGATTGTGACGATTATTGGCCGAAGCAAAAGTTCCGGCACAGCGTGCTTAACGCCGCGCGATGAGCGCTAACCGCCCTTGCTGCGGATCAGGCCGGCGAGGTTGGTCTTCTGGGCCTCGCACCAGCTGGGCATGCCGAGGCGGCGTTGGTTGAGGTCGGTCGCCTGGGTGGCCACCGCGACCTCGGCCATCAGATCGTCGTCCTGCTTCTCGCCCAACTTGCCGCCGGTGTGCATCCAGGCGATCGCCTTGCGGACCTTCTCGGTGGTGCCTTCGGGCAGCTGCATCTGCTCCGCCTTCTGCACCAGATCCTGGTAGACGATATCGGTGCCCGGACATTCGACCTTGGCGGCGAAGGCCTGCAAGACCAAGGTGACATAGGTCGAACGTGGATGGTCGGCCGCCTGGGCCGGCGCCGCCAGCAGCAACAGGGCCGTCATCAGAAAACCAGTCCGCATCCTTGGTACCTCCCCGAATTTTCGGGAAGGCTAGCGGCTGCCGCGCCGCTCCGCAATGGGGATAGCGTGCGGCCGCGAAGACGGCCGGCGAGCTAGCGCCGCCAGGCCGGCACCGGATCAAGCGGCGTGCGATAGACCTCGTTGTGATCGCGGTCGGTGACGCGCACAGCGCAACCCTTGCTTTGCAACTCGGGCTTCACCTGCGACAGCTCGGTGGCCAGTTGGACGGCGCGATCGGAGGCGACCTCGATGTCTTCGAGGATGATACCGCCCTGGTTCTTGAACTCTTCACCAACCACGAGATCGAAGGAATAGTAAGGCATCCGAATTCCCCGGTGTGACGAATTGAGCTTCGGCTTTCAACACATGACTGATGGTACCACTGAGTCGATGTTTATCGAATGAAAGGCGCGCGCAATCTCTGTGCTTATGGCGCAGAAATGATGTGCAGCATTCAAGCGTGTTAAGATTTTATTAAATATGTCGGCGTGATCATCAGGCATGGAATTGCAGCAGAACCGGGCTCCGGGAACCGGCAGCTGCAAGAGAAGGCCGCCGGCATAGATCCCGACGGCCTTTTCTCTTGATGGAAAACTATGGAAGCATCGCTTCCCGTAGTCACCCGGACTCAACGCATCACATCGACTCGGACAGCGTCCCTGGCGCGACGCTTTCGCGTCGTCGCGTGACGATGGTTCAGCGCAGCGGCATTGGCGGGCGCACGACAGGTCCATCGTCGTCGGCAACGGCTTGCGTCGTCGTCACAGGTGCAGCTGGCGGTGGGACCGCGGCAGCCTGCGACGGCGGCGGCGGAGCGAGCGGCGCGGGCGAATAAGCCGGCATGTAGGTGTGCGACACGACCGGCTTCGGTTTGCGAACCGGCGCCGTCGCAGGCCGCGGCGGCAGCACGGACATTTGCGCGCGCGGATCGACGCGCGGCTTCGCATCGGCCACCGGCTTCGGCGCGGGCGGCTTCGTCATCTCGCGTGCCATCTGCTCCTGCCCGGCCTTCAACTCGGCGATGTTAGCCTTGAGCTGCTCGATCTGTTGCGCCATCGCGGCGAGATCGCGCGTCATCGACTGCACCGATTGTGCAGGATCGGATTGTGTTGCCGTGGGCACCGCTGCTGCAACCTGGGTTGCGGGCGGAGCCGCAGATTGATCTGTCGGTTGATCCGTTGCGGCCTGATCCGTTGCGGCCTGGTCCGCAGGTGGCGCGGCCTGCGCGGCGGCGACCGGTGCCGTCTGCGAGGTCGAAGGCAGCAGCGACGCCAATACCGGCGTCCATTCGGCGAGCATCTGTCTTGCGGTGTCGCCGTGTTTCTCCCAAGCGATAGTGGCGGCCGCACTTCCGCCCGCAAACAGCATCGTGACGAACGCGCCGCGCAGCCATTTGCCAGCCGAGGAGCGCTTCTGCCGGCTGAGACCATCACCGGCCGCGACGCGCACGGCAGTGTCGACCGAGGGCGCTGCCGCCTGCGGCTCCGCGACGGGACTGAACTTCGGCTCCGGATTCATTCTGGACTTCAGCGTGAACGCCGGATCTATTTTGGGTTCCGGGCGGGCCGTGATCTCAGGCGCGAGCGCGGGCGCGACGCTGAGAGGGCGCGAGGCCAGCACAATGTCAGGCGAAATCTGCACCGCGTCGTGCGGGTCGTTGTTCGTGACCGTGTCCTTCACGATCTCATCGACGATTTGCCGAGAGTTCAGCGTCGCGAGCATCGCAGCTCCTTTGAAGCCCGGGTGTTTTGAAGCCCGGGCGTTGAGTAGTTGAAGTGTTGGCCGTCCGCATTCGCGCGAGCAGATCCGTTGAGGTGAGCCCGTCCAATTCCCCGAGGCCCAAGCCATGACGCACGAGTCCAGCCGGGTTTGACCAAAGCAAGGCGAGGGGATGGAGACTGTGCGACGCTCTTGCGCCCTTTGTGGTGATGGAACCCGCCTCAGAAAACACGCGTACGTGTTCCACAATGCCTTGTTTTCAGCACGATTTTGGCAGCATCTGGTGTTGCTGGGGGTGCTGCTATCGCTATCGGGGCCGGCGGTGCCAAGATCCTTATTCGTTCTATTCGTTGTTGCCATGCTTCCATTGGGCGGCTGCATGCAGACAACGCTTTCGCCATCGACGGACGCGAGCATGACGCCGCGCGACCGGCAGTTACTCGCGCATACGCCGTACGCGCAAGCGAACGTGCCCGAGCAATATCTTCGTCATATCGTCGATTATCCGCGCAAGGAGCAGCCGGGCACGATTCTGGTCGATACCGATGCGCGCTATCTCTATTTCGTGCTGCCCGACGGCAAGGCGATTCGCTACGGCGTTGCGGTCGGCGAGGAAGCCATGGCGTTCTCCGGTGTCGCGCGGGTCGGTCGTCTAGCGGAGTGGCCGGACTGGGTTCCGACGGCGGACATCCAGGCGCGGCTCGGACCCTATCCGGCGCGCGTGCCCGGCGGTCCCGCCAATCCCCTGGGTGCGCGCGGCATCTATCTCTATGCCGGCAACAAGGACACGCTCTACCGCATCCACGGCACCAACCAGCCGGAATATATCGGGCAGGCGATCTCGTCCGGATGCATCCGGATGCGCAACGAGGACGTGATCGATCTCTATGACCGGGTGAAGCTCAATTCAACGGTCGTGGTGCTGCCGCCCGGACAGAACGCGCAAGTCGAAGCGCAGCCCAGCTGGCGCGGGTAGGTCGCCCTAATTCTCGGGACGGGCAATGCGCCATTGCAGCGTCGTGGCATTGCCATTGGCCTCGCCCGGCGCCTTGTCGGCCGGCGAGGTGTAGAGCGGGCGATAGCGATATGCCCACATCTTGCTGCCGTCGTTACGGTTGATCACGGTGAAGTCGCCGACCGCCTTGGCATCGGCCGTTGCGGGCAGCGGCACCCAGCTCTCGACACATTTGCCGTTGCAGTTCGACGTCTTGCCGGTGGTATCGCGCTCGTAATAGTAGAGCGTCATGCCGTTGAGGTCGACGAGCGTGGGGCCCTGCTTGGTCAGGATGACTTTCGCCGGTGAGGTCGCGGGCTTCGGCGGAGGAGGGGCATCGCCGCCGCCATGGCCATTCGCGAGCGCCGGAGCGGTCGAGAGCGCGATGGCCGCCGCCGCAATGAGGAACCTGAACATCCGAAACTCCAGACCGGCAAAGTTAATCGCGCGTTAAACGCCGAATGCGGCGGACCCTAACAGCCGAAGGTTAGTTCCAGGTTTCGCGACATTGCGACAACGACCGGTACAATTACGGGGGTTAGGCCTGCGCTTCGCGCAGCGGGGCGCGGCTGAGCTCGTTGCCGGCGGCGATGGCCTTGTGCAACAGCCGCATCAGATCCTCACTTTCTTTCGCGCTGAGGCCGCGCAGCATGATGCGTTGCGCGGATTCGACGGCCGGCGTGATCTTGCGCAGCGTGCGGCGGCCTTCGTCGGTGATCTCGAGCTCGCGGGCACGACGGTCGCGGCGCGAGGCGCGGCGCTCCGCGAGCCCCTTCTGCACGAGGCGGTCGATCACGCCGGTGATGGTGGTGCGGTCGTAGGCGATCAATCCTGCGAGCGTCACCTGGTCGAGGCCCGGGTTGGCCTTGATGGTCGCGAGCGCGGCGTATTGCACCGGCGTGAGGTCGAATCCGGCATCGCCGACCTCGGCCAAAAACACCGCCACCGCGATCTGCTGGAACCGGCGCGCCAGATGTCCGGGCATGTCGTTGTTGTCTTTCACCGAATTTCTCCGTTGGGGCAGGACGGCCGGGATCGTTGACAAGTATACTGATAGTCAGCATACTGAACAATATCCAAACAGAACGTTTCCGGGAGAGGTGCTCATGCAATTCCATCTCAATGGATTTCAGCCGGGCGACCCTGAAATCGCCGATCCCGCCGCGCGCATTCAGGCTTCGGGCGCAACGGGGGGCGTTCCTGACGAGGTCGATGTCCTCATCGTCGGCTGTGGCCCTGCGGGCCTGACGCTCGCTGCCCAGCTTGCGCAGTTTGCTGACATCAAGACCTGCATCGTCGAGCAGAAGCCGGATCGCTTGCTGGTCGGGCAGGCCGATGGCATCGCATGCCGCACCATGGAGATGTTCCACGCCTTCGGATTCAGCGAGCGCGTCCTGAAGGAAGCTTGTTGGGTGAACGAGACCACGTTCTGGAAGCCGGACGAGCGGATGCCGGAAAACATCGTCCGCAGCGGCCGGGTGCAGGACGTCGAGGACGGTTTGTCGGAATTCCCGCACGTCATTCTCAACCAGGCGCGCATCCATGACGGTTTTCTCGACGTCATGCGCAAAGCGCCGGCCAGGCTCGAGCCCCATTACAGCCGGCGCCTGCTGGACCTTCAGGTCCATCCCTCCGCGGGGCCCACCGACCATGCCGTGACGGCGCGGCTCGAACGGGTCGACCCCGAGAACGAGGGCAAGATAGAGACGATCAAGGCGCGCTACGTCGTCGGCTGCGACGGCGCCCGCAGCATGGTGCGCAAATCGATCGGTCGCGAGTTGCTCGGCGATTCCGCCAATCATGCCTGGGGCGTCATGGACGTGCTGGCGGTGACCGATTTTCCCGACATCCGCTTCAAGGCCCTGATCCAGTCGGCGAAGGACGGCAGCCTGCTGATCATTCCGCGCGAGGGCGGCTATATGGTCCGCCTCTATGTCGAGCTCGCCAAGCTCGACGTCGGCGAGCGCGTCGCCAATCGCAACATCACCGCCGATGACGTGATCGCGAAGGCGCAGCGGATCCTGAAGCCGCATATGCTCGATGTGAAGGAGATCGCGTGGTGGTCGGTCTACGAGATCGGCCAGCGCCTGACCGACAAGTTCGACGACGTGCCGGAGACCGAGATCGCAGCGCGTCTGCCGCGGATCTTCATCGCCGGAGATGCCTGCCACACCCACAGCCCGAAGGCGGGGCAGGGCATGAACGTCTCGATGCAGGACGCCTTCAATCTCGGCTGGAAGCTCGCTGCCGTTTTGCGGAAGCAGTCTGCGCCGAGCCTGCTGCATTCCTATTCGGCCGAGCGCCAGGCGGTTGCGAAAGAGCTGATCGATTTCGACCGCGAATGGGCGGGAATTCTCGCGTCCGCCGCCAAGGCCGGCGGCGCCGATGCCGCCAGGACGCAGGACTATTTCGTGAGGCACGGTCGCTACACCGCGGGCACGGCGACGCATTACCGCCCGTCGGTTCTGACCGGAGCGACGTCCCACCAGCATCTCGCGCAAGGCTTCGTCATCGGCACGCGCTTTCATTCCGCACCGGTGATCCGGCTTGCGGATGCCAAGCCGGTGCATCTCGGTCACGCCGCGCCGGCGGATGGCCGCTTCCGCATCTACGCTTTCTCCGGCGCTGAGGATCCGGCAGCAGCCGGCTCGGCCATTCGCGCCTTGTGCAGTTTTCTCTCCGACGCCCGGGAGTCGCCGGTCCGGCGTTACACGCCAGCGGCCGCCGACATCGACAGCGTGATCGACCTGCGGGCGGTCTTCCAGCAGGATCATCGCGAGCTCGCCATGGAGGCGATGCCCGCGCTGCTGCTTCCGCGCAAGGGCCGGTACGGCCTGATCGACTACGAGAAGATGTTCTGTCCGGACCTCAAGAATGGTCAAGACGTTTTCACCATGCGCGGTATCGATCGCAAGGCCGGCTGCATGGTCGTGGTGCGGCCGGATCAGTATGTCGCGACCGTGCTGCCGCTCGATGATTTTGCTGCGCTTGCTGCGTACTTCGACGGTTTTATGCAGCAAGTGAACTGACGGGACGGCAGCGCACACCCTCTCTGCGCGCGGTGTCGATGAACAGCCAATGAATATTGAACCGCGCGCGGCATCGGTCTCGATCTTTCGACGAATGAGACCTTCGTACGCGGAACGCCCGTTCCGCTGGCGCGTTCCGACTCGAAAGAGGAGGACTACGCCATGAAATTCCGAAGCGTGTTGTTAGCCGCATTGCTGCTTGCCCCGACGGCCGCGCTGGCCGCACCGGGCATGGTCACCGTCTCGACCGGCCTGCGCGCCGGGCCGGGTCCGGGCTTTCCGCTGGTCGATCGCATCCCCGAGGGCGCCCGCGTCGACATCCATGGTTGCCTGCGCGGCAACGCTTGGTGCGACGTGAGCTTCTCGGATGACCGCGGCTGGGTGTCGTCGCAATATCTCGAATATCTCTACCGCAATCACTACGTCTATCTCCCAGACTATGTCGACGAGATCGACGTGCCGATCGTCCCCTTCGTGCTGACCTCGTACTGGTCGAGCTATTATCAGGGGCGGCCCTGGTATCGGCGGCATGCCCACTGGAATAGCTACTGGACTTCGCATCAGCGCGACGCGATGCGGATGACGATCGATCCGCGCGCGGCTCGCATCGGCCGCGCGGCAACGCGCGATGCGGCAGTCGCACTCGGGCACAACGGTGCGAATGCCAAGCAAAGTGCAAGGGAAAATGCGAAGGAAAGCCTTAGAGGCGCGGCCGCGGTCTCGGGCCGTGATGCCGCGACTCCACGGCACGACGCCGCGATCGCCAGGCGCGAGACTGCGGTGACGACGGACCGGGCCCGCGCGGGACGAAGCGACCGCATCGCGCATGAGCGGACCAATCTGCAGAGCCGCAATCCGCGCGATGCACAGGCCCGCGTCATGCACGAGCAGGCCGCGAGCCGCGCAGCGGTGCGTGCGCAACCGATGGCACGCGCACACGAGGCGCCGCGTGTCTCAGCCGCTCCCGCAAGCCGGCCTGCGATGCCGCATGTGGCCCAGCCCAATGTGAGCCACGGCTCCCCGATGAACGCTCATGCCCAGATGCCGGCGCCGCGCGCGGCTGCGCCTGCGATGCCTCATGGCGGTGGCGGCGGCGCTCCTCACATCAACGCCGCGCCGCACGGCGGCGGTGCGCCGGCCGGCGGTCCCGGTGGCGGGCACCAAAAGCACTAGAGTTGCCAAAGAAAGCCCGGCCCTCGCGCCGGGCTTTCTGCTCGGGGCGGACCGGGTTCCGTGCGCGTACAATTTAAGAAGCTTCTTCGCGGGCAGATTTCATCGATCGTAATATGTCTACTCAAAGCTGTAAGCATTCCACTCGGGGCAGCGGGGCACGGGAGGATGACGACGATGAGACAGAACCAAGCGGAGGCGCGCCGCCATAATGTCGCGAAGCGGTCGATGACCAAGGAAGCCAAGCAGCTGTCCGGCCTGATTGCCGGATTGCGCCAATCTCTCGAGGTGATTCACAAGGAGCGATCGAGCACCAAACTCTCCGGCGCCGAGATGGGCCTTCTCGACGAACGCCGCAACAATTTGTTGCTGACCATCGCAGCCCTCGATGACCGCCTCTCGGCGGTGCAGGGGCTGATTGATCTCGGCCGTCCCCATATCATTCGCGTCCACTGATCGGAGCGCAGACCTGATGCTATCGGCTTCGTCGCGGCGGCGACGGAACCGGGCTCAGCTGCCGGCTCGGCGTGGCATAAGGATTGGCGTAGCACTGGGCGGACTGCCCGGAGGCGGTCGCGGCGCACTGCGCGATTGTCGCAAAACTGCAATCGATGCTGCGGCCGTCGATCGTGTAGATCTCGATGCAGACGGGATGGCGCGGATCATAGGTCTGCGCGGCTGTCGGCGTCACGCCGAGCAAGCCCGCACCAGGCCAGCCCGCTACAAGCAGAATCGCATTCATGATGCGGCGCACGATCCATCTCCATCGTTCGGCCGGAACCAGGCACAATGCTGCCTTGGATGGCATCAAATTGCCACGCTCCCGGCGAATTGCCGCCAAAGCCCGCTGCCACGACGAGAGCGGGTGCAGGGGCAACGCAAGGGGATGCGCATTGGCCTACAAGATGGTCGCAGAACGCGACAACGAGAAGTGCAGTTTTGCCCGCGAGAGCCGTTTGCTCATCGTGGCGAAGGCGAAGGTTTGGGCAAGCGAGGGGTGGAAGGTCGTCATCACCGACCAGGACGGCAAGGCCTACGCGCCGCCCGAATTCGATCAGCTATTGGCGGCCTGACCGCAAGACGGGGCAGGGGACGACATTGATTTCGCACTTTCGACCGGGGCGCGACCTGATCACGCCCCTAGTGACTCTTGCAGCCGCGGCCGTCCTGACGACGACATTTTCCGCCGCGCAAAATCTCGATGCCGGCAAGTCGCCGCAAAAGCTTTTCGCCGATGGTTGCGCGACCTGCCATCGCAGCCCCCGCGGCCTTGCCAAGGGGCGCTTCAACCTGACGCTGTCCTGGTTCCTGAAGGACCATTACGCAACCAGTTCGGACACAGCCAGGGCGCTTGCCGCCTATCTGGAATCCGTCGATACGGCGTCCCCGCGAGCTGCGGCCAAGCCTGGCACAAAGCGATCCGGGCCGCGTGCTCCCAAGCCGTCGCAAAGCCAGTAGGCGGGAGCCGGCTGCTGCAGGGCGTCGCGAAGCAAGGCCTGCCGGTGAACACCGTGCTTGCCGGCATCAATGCACCGTGCTCGCCGAGAACAGGTTGATGACCACGACTCCGGACACGATCAGCGCGATGCCGACGAAGGCCGCAGCGTCGAGCATCTGGCGAAACAGCACGAAGGAGACCGTTGCAGTCAGGATGATGCCGACCCCGCCCCAGATCGCATAGGCGATGCTCAGGGGGATGACCCGGATCGCGACCGACAGCGCGTAGAACGACGCGACATAGAACAGCACCATCGCCAGTGTCGGCCACAGCCGCGTGAATTGCACGGATTGCTGGAGGAAGGCGGACGCCGTGACCTCGAGGACGATAGCGAGGGCAAGCGCTGCGTAGGCATTGAAGGCGGAAGTCATCACGGGCTCGGGCGTGTTGTGCAAAGAAAGATACCGCGCGGTGCGGGGAATATGACGTTTGCCCGGGTCCAGCTATCACGTGTCAGTGACGAGCCTGCGACACGGCGGAGCGCGGCACGACACCGCCGCGCGATGGTTGCGCGGCGGCCCATTGGGGTCGCGCTTGCTCGATGTGGCGGGGCGTCAGTTGATCCGCACCGAGAGTTCGACGTCCTCGGCCAAGGCCGTGGACATGTAGCCGTTTCCGGGCATGCGCATGCGCGCCAGATAGTCGGGGCTGTCGTCGGCGTTGTCGGCGACGATGATCGCGCCCGGCCGGAGATGGCCTTTGACCAGATCCAGGATATCGGGGTAGAGCGCCTTGGCGCCGTCGAGCAGCACGAGATCGATCGTATCAGGCAGATCGACTTGAAGCATCTCCAGCGCGTCGCCTTCGCGGATTTCGACGAGGTCCAGCAGCCCGCCGGCCGCGAGGTTCTCGCGCGCCCGGGCCGCCTTGGACGGTTCGAATTCGGTGGTGATGAGGCGGCCGCCGCCATTGTCGCGCAAGCCCGCGGCAAGGTGCAGGGTCGAGATGCCGAACGAGGTGCCGAACTCGACGATCGCTTTGGCGCGGGAGCTGCGTGCGAGCATGTAAAGCAGGTGACCGGTCTCGCGGGAGACCGCGAGCGGTGCGTCCTTCAGCCGCCCGTAGAGGTCGCGGTAAGCGGTCTTGCTCCGCATCATCCGTGCGCGGTCGGCGTCGGTCACATCGGCGAAGGCGGCTCGCATCGCGCCGCGCGCCGCTTCGTCCTGGTCGAAAAGACGATCGAGCAGTGGCGCAAGTGATGTGATGGTCGGGATGCTCATGTGTCGTCTCCAGATGTCGCCGCGAGGCGAGTGCTTGCGTGACAATGGAAATACGACTAATTCGTCGCATTCGCTATTCGCATTGCTCGAGGGCGCCATGGCCGATCGCCGAAGCCGTTCAGTTTCCACACGAAAACAGCCGCAGCAGGCCCGCTCGAACGACCTGGTGGCGGCCATTCTGGACGCGGCTGTTCAGGTCCTGGCCAAGGAGGGGGCGCAGCGTTTCACGACGGCGCGGGTGGCCGAGCGGGCCGGGGTGAGCGTCGGGTCGCTCTATCAATATTTTCCGAACAAGGCGGCGATCCTGTTCCGCCTCCAGAGCGAGGAGTGGCGGCGCACGAGCGAACTCTTGCGCGGCATCCTGGCGGACCAGGCGAAACCGCCACTGGTGCGACTGCGCGCGCTGGTCCGCGCCTTCATCCGCTCCGAGTGCGAGGAGGCTGCGATCCGCACGGCGCTCAGCGACGCCGCGCCGCTCTATCGCGATGCGCCCGAAGCACACGACGCGCGGGCCGCCGGTAAGGGCATCGTCGCGGCCTTCATGCGGGAGGCCTTGCCCGAGGCGCCGGATGCGACGCGGGAGCTTGCCGGCGAGCTGATCAAGACGACGCTGAGCGAGGTTGGCAAGCAGTTCTCGGAGACACCGCGCAACGAGGCGGAGATCGCGCGTCATGCGAACGCAATGGCCGACATGTTTTGCGCCTATATCGATGAGCTTGCGCGGCGGCGAAGTCATTCCTGACATCCGCGTTTGCGGGCCAATATCGTTTCCGACTTGACTGGATCATGAGTTAGCCTCGGTTTGTCCTCCAGCCAGTCGACGAGCGCCCCGCCATGCATGTCCTCCGCCCCCAATTCCGCATCGAGGAGCAGCAAGCGCTGGAATTCGCAAGCCAGCGCGGCTTCGGCATGATCGTCGCGGCGGATGAGCGCGGCCCTCGCGCCTCGCATGTGCCGTTCGTGCTGGAGCAGCGCGAGGGGCGTGCGATCGTCCAGATCCATCTCACCGCCAGGAATCCGCTCGTCCCGCTCGCGGATAGCGCACGGCGCTTTCTGCTGATCGTTGCCGGCGACGACGCCTATATCTCCAACGACTGGTATTCTTCGCGCGACAACGTCTCGACCTGGCTTTACGAGGCCGTGCATTTGTCGGGCGTGGCGCATCTGCGCGGGCTCGACGTGAACCGCAGGCACGGCGATGCACTACTCGCGGTCTCGGAAGCGCGCTTGCCAAAAGCACCTTGGGACCTCGCACAGATGGAGCCCGGCAAGCGCGAGAGCATGCTGGCTGCGATCCGCGTCATCGATCTCGTGGTGGATACCGTCGAGGGGCAGGCCAAGCTCAACCAGCACAAAAGTGATGTGGATCATGTCGCGGTCGTGGACCGGCTGGCGCGGTCGGAGGAGAACGGGCATCGGCGGCTGGCGCGGAAGATGCAGGCTTTGCGGCCCGGGCTTGGGTATCACGGTTCGTGATCCGGGCTGCTCTTGCGCCCTTCGGCATTTGACCCTACGGACCTCTTTCATGCTCGTTATCTCCATTCAAAGCCAGGTGGTCCACGGCCATGTCGGCAACAGCGCCGCCGCCTATGCCATGCAGGCGGAGGGCGTGAATGTCGCGGCGGTGCCGACAACGCTGCTGTCGAACCATCCGCGCTATCCGACCCTGCGCGGGCGGGTGCTGGAGACCGAGCTCGTTGCAGATCTGCTGAGAGGTGTCGAGGAGCGCGGTCTCGTCGACGAGGCCGCGGTCCTCGTCACCGGCTATCTCGGTTCGTCCGGCAATGCCGCTGTCGTTGCCGATTTCGTCGAGCGGGCGCTGACCCGCAATTCAAAGTTGGTTTATCTCTGCGACCCCGTGATCGGCGATGATGGCCGGGTCTATGTCGCGGACGGCATCCTGGATGTGGTCCGGCACCGGCTGCTGCCGGCCGCCAATCTGACCACGCCGAACCAGTTCGAGCTCGGGCTGCTCGCAGGCCTCGACATCGCAGATGCGCAGGGCCTGCGCGCTGCGTGCGCGACGCTGGCCGGGACCGGCCGCATTGACGTGGTCGCCACCGGTTGCACGCTCACTGATACGGCGGAAGGGCAGGTGGAAACGATTCTGTGCGCCGACGGTCAGTTGTCGCGCTTTGCGACGCCGCGCCTGCCGATCCGCCCCTCAGGCACCGGCGATCTCCTCACCGGCCTGATCGCGGCGCATCTGGCCAAGGGCACTGCGACCGAGGCGGCGGTGCGGCTCGCAGTCGAAACCATCTTTGCAGTGCTGGTGCGCACGCAGGAGGCCGGCGCCGCCGAGATGCGGCTCGTGCCGCTGCCGACGCCGGGACGGTAAGCCGTCATACTCAGGTCGCGCGCTTCGCGGCCGATTGCGCTGATTTCTGCGGCTTCGCGGGGACCTTCTGCTCGCGCGTCGCCTGTGCCTTCGCCTTTGGCAGCTTTGCGCTTGCCACGGCCCGCGCTTTCCTCGGCTTGACGTTGGCTTCCTTGCGGTCCGACGTGCCTCGGCGCGAGACATATTCCGTACCGTCGACCGGGCCGACATGCGGGGGATCGCGGCCGAGATAGGGTCGGCCGATGCCGAGCGCCTTGCCATTGGCATCGACCCACTTCCACAGCACCTCGGTCGAGACCCAGCGCTGCGCGCGGTTGTCGCCCTTGGTGCTGACGATGTCGGCCGCCATGCCGTGCCCGTAGCCGCCGCGCGTGCTGCCGCCGTGATAGGAGCGGTCGGAGGCGGCCTTCAAGCCGCTCGCGATCGACTGGCGATAGTCGTCGCGGAACGCGCTGGTGATACCCGGCGAAAGCCCGGCAGCCTCAGCCGCGAGCAACGTGCGAAACAGCTTTTTCTTGAAACTCTTGTCCATGCCGCCGATGACGTATTCCATCATCGACATGCCGGCGCGGTCGGCCGCCTTCGGATCCTTCCAGCCAAAGTCCTCGTCGACCAGTTTCGTGAAGCTGCGCATCACGGTCACCATCTTGCCCTTGCGCTTGACGGTGACGGCGCGGCGATCCTCGACCTTGATCGAGTCTTCCTTGGGCGTGCGCTGGTAGAGCGCCCAGAGATAGCGGTCGATGCAGGCTTCCATGACGTAGCATTCGTCGAGCACCGCGGTCGTGTCCGCAGACGGCGAGGCCTTTCTCGCCGCGGGCGCGGGGCCGGTCGCGATCGTCGCGGGCGACAGCGCCTCGGTCGTCACGATCTCGGTGGGATCGGCGGATGCGAGCTTTACCACGGGCTCCGGCGCCGGAGCCGGAGCAACCTCGCTGGCGATTGGTGTCGGATCAGGCGAAATCTGCGGCGCGAGTGGCGCTTCGGTCGGCAAGATCAGCACTGGGTCGGCCGAGGCGAGCTTGATGGCCGGAACTGGCGCCTCGGGCGCTGCCGCTTCAGCGGTGACCGCGCTTGGTGTCGCAGCGACCGCGGCGGCGATATCCGCGGTCAGGGCGACGCCGTCCTCGATGGCCGCAGCGTGCGGGATGTCGGCGAGGTCGAGCCGACCAAGATCTTTTGCGCGCGAGACGGCAGAAGCATTGGCGCCGCTGTTTTCGATCAGGGCAGGGGCGTAGGCGGACAAAGAGAGCGCCAGCCAGCCGGCGAGAACCGCCGAGGGGCAGGAGACCGCCACCAGAAGAGACCGCCGATCATTCATGATCCCTGCCTCCAAACGGTTCTATTGAACCTCGTCTTCTCCGAACAGTCTGACCAGACAGTCTTGGCCAAACAGTCTTGCACGAAAAGGCACGCCGCGCGCCGATTGTTCGGAGGACGGTGTGGCAGCGCAATGGCGCAATTCGGCGAAAGCGGGCTTTTCGACCAGGTGTTGCGCGGCGGCAACGCGGGTTCCCATCGCAGTTCCACCGGCGCTTGCGCGCGGGCGGTGTAGAAAATTCGATAAAGGCGAATATTTTGGCACCGGCCGGCGTAAGGTGTTTCGCCCACACGTTGCGCAACCTTGTCACGGTCGGCGCGTTAGGCGCCCATGACGCACTCCTCGCTTCGTCCGATGGACGCCTTCGACCCCACCGAGCCCGCCATCCTGCACGACCAGCTCTCCGATACGATCATCACCTGGACCGCTGAGCAGGCCGATGATTTCAGGCGGGCCAGCCGGCCAGGCGGTGACGGAACCGTGATCTGGAAGGACTACGTTTTCGACGGCTGGGGCCATGTGCTCGGCGGCTGACCGCCGCTCATAACAGCGTCATGTCGCGCCGGGGCGCGCATTAAACATATTGCCATGCACTCGGCGCGTTGTTGCGTTGCAGCAGTGCATGTCGCAATGCAGCAAAATGCGCTTAGATGTGCTCCGAACGTTTCATTCAGGAGCATCACCCATGAACAAGAAGACTCTGTCGATCGCCGCCGCCATCCTGACGATCGCTGGCAGCACCGTGGCTTTCGCCGCCGAGCTGCCGACTTACGAGGCCAACGGTTTTCCGGTGTCCCCGATGCAGGTGCGCGTGCTCGGTGCCGCGCATGTCGAGCAGCAGGCCTCGGCGCCCACCACGATCGCTTCGGTCCACCAGACCCGCGTTCTGTCGCCGCGCAAGATGAAGACCGCTGATGTCACGGCGGGCAGCGCCCGCTAACCCGGGGGCGCCACTAGCCAACATCAAGTCAACGTGATGCAGGCTCGTTTTCTCCGAGCCTGCCCGGACCGCGTTCCCTCTCGGGAGCGCGGTCTTTTTTTTGGTGCAGCGAGTCGTGATCACCTGCCACTTGTGTATGGCCGTTCAAAGCGAGTGTGATCTCTTTAATAGTTGCTTTGCAGATCGCGGCGCTTGATGCGGGCGCCGCTTATTGAGCAGCCAAGAATCATTTTCATAATGGAGTAGTCATGCCCGTTGCACAGAAGGCCGTTGTTGCAAGCGTCTCGCCGCGCGCGTTCATTCTCAGGCATCTCGCCTTGTTCGCAGCCGCCGCGCTGTTCGTGTTCGTGCTCAGCCTGACATACGGGCTCGATCTCAGCCCCGGGTTTTTCTGACGGGCTACGCATGCTTCGATAAGCGCAGGCTCGACGGCGAGCGGCCGTAGAGCTCTGCGAAGGCGGCGTTGAAACGGCGTAGGCTGCCGAAGCCGGCCTGGAATGCGATGTCAGTCATCGTGTGATCGCCGGCATCGAGCAGGCGTTTTGCGCGCTGAACGCGCAGCGTCTTCGCAAGCTGCTGCGGCGTGGTGCCGACGTGACGCTCGAACAATCGCGCCAGATGACGCGAGGAGATGCCGAGCCGCATCGCGAAAGACACCACCGAATCCTCGTCGAGCGCGCCCTCATTGATGAGCTTCGCCGCGCGTGCGACCGTCGAGCGCGTGCCGTTCCAGGCCGGGCAGAACGGTGCGGTCTCGGGACGGCATCGCAGGCAAGGGCGGAAGCCTGCGGCTTCGGCCGCGGCGGCTGACGGATAGTAGGAGACGTTGCGCGTCAGCGGCTGCTTGGCCGGACAGACCGGGCGGCAATAGATGCCCGTGGTCTTCACCGCCGTGAAGAAGCGGCCGTCATAGCGGGGATCGCGGCGCAGGCGCGCTGCATTGCAGACATCAAAGCTCAGCATGGCCTGATGATAGCGCATGGCCGCGCAGGCGAAAGGGCCGCGGGATGACCGAGTCCGATTGCGGCGAGCCGCGATGGGCAGGGCGGCTTAGAAAGCCGCCCTCGACGCAAGCCCCCCTGCGATGCCAGTCTTGGAGCCCGCCGTGACCAGCCCGAAAGACATCGTCCTCAACGCCTGGAAGATTGTTTCAGTATGCGACTCGATGCGCATCGCCGCGCTGTTCACCGACGACGCTGAGTGGATCGCGCCGAAGGGCAACGCCACCGCGGTCGCGCTCGATTACACCGACCACATGATCGGCGCGCAAGCGATCGCGCGCTTCATCGCGCAGGAGATGCACAGGATGTTCTCCGGGATCGATATCGGCTTTCGCGGCGTCTATGCCGACGACGATGTCGTGATCGTGGAGGAGCGGATGCGCGCTACACTTGCCGGGGGAGCGCGTTACGAGAATGACTATAGCTTCGTGTTCACGGTGGCCGGCGACAAGATCCGCGAGGTGCGGGAATACGTGGACACGCGCAAGAGATGGCGGATGGTGTTCGGCGAGGAGGCTCGATGAGCAGGCATATTTTCCGCCGCGTGCCAGCCCTGCAACCGCATGGGTTGAGCCTCGTCGCTTGCTGACATAAGGCATGCTCCATGGATCAGCGAACGAGCGCCGACGCTCTCATTCGGAGGAACGATCAGGCGCCGGCCCTTGTCGGCGTGCTCTGCGGCCTCGCCGCGGCGGTGTTCTGGGCGCTTGGCTTCGCCGGCACGCGGCACGGCCTCAAGGTCGGCTTCACGCCGGTCGATCTGCTCGTGCATCGCTATGTCTGGTCCGGCATCGCATTCCTGCCGTTGGTGGTACGCGGCGGAATCTCCGATCTCTGCGGCATCGGTTGGGGCAGGGGCCTTGTGCTGATGGTGCTCGGCGGCCCGGTGATGTCGCTGATCTCCTACACTGGTTTTCTGTTCGTGCCGCTCGGCCATGGCAGCGTGATCCAGCCCTCCTGTGCGACGCTCGGCGGCCTGCTGCTCGCGGCCCTGTTCCTGAAGGAGCATGTTTCCGCGTCGCGCATCGCCGGCGCTGTCGTCATCGTCGGCGGGCTTGGTGTGATCGGCGCGGAATCGATCGGCCATATCGGCGTCGACGGCGTGCTCGGCGATCTGACCTTCGTGCTGACCGGATTGATGTTCGCAGGTTTCGGCGCGCTGCTGCGCCACTGGCGTGTCTCCGCCGTGTCGGCTGCGCTCGTCATCAACGTGCTGTCGCTGCTGCTGTTGCCGATCTACCTCATGACCGGCGGGCTCGCGCGGATCGCGGCGATCGGTATCGGTGAGAACGCCATTCAGGCGCTGGCGCAGGGCGTGCTTGCAGGTCCCGCTGCGCTTTATCTGTTCGCCGTCTCGGTCCAACGCCTCGGCGTGGCCCGCGCCGCCGTTGTCCCCGCCTGCGTGCCGGCGCTGACGGTGCTCACCGGCTGGCTCCTGCTCGGCGAGCCACCGACACTATTGCAGACGGCGGGATTGGTGACGGTGCTGTGCGGATTCTATCTGGCGCAGCGGCAGCGATAGATTGCGGCCTCCGCACGGCGCTTACCATTCGATGGCGGTAAACTTGACGCCGCGACAGGTCAGCTCCCGCCCGAGCCGCTCGGCGCGTTCGCTAGCGGATTTGCCCTGGCGAGTCCGGGGGCTCGGCTTACGCCTTCCTCACGAACTCCGATTTCAGATTCATCGCGCCGATGCCGTCGATCTTGCAGGCGATGTTGTGGCCGTCGGTGGCGTCCTGCAGGCGGATGTTGCGGACCTTGGTGCCGCCCTTGACGACGGAGGAGGAGCCCTTGACCTTGAGATCTTTCATCACGATGACGCTGTCGCCATCGGCGAGCGCATTGCCGTTGGCATCGCGCACGCCGGCCTCCTGCGCGGCATCCGCGGCGGCCTCCGCCGTGCCGCTCCATTCATGGCCGCATTCCGGGCAGACCCAGAGGCCGCGATCCTGATAGGCGTGCTCGGAGTTGCAGGTCGGGCATTTCATCGCGTCGGTCATCGTTCGCCTCGTCGCCCGTCACGGGCGCGCCGCACGCTTTCCGCCGGAAAAAGATGGATTGGGAGCAAATCCTTTACCATGGCTTTCAGTCCTTGGGGAACCCTTGGAAATTTAGGAGTTCAGGAAAAAATCTGCGGTATCGAGGTCCGGGATTTTTGCGGCTGCGTCGGTTCGACGTCGCTGCGCAAGGAGCGTCCAGGAGCCACGTCCCGTCATGAGCGAGCACCGCGCCGCAGTCAGACATCACATTTTGCGGACCGGCATTGTCGAGTTCGACAACGGCACCGGCAAGACCATCAGCGCACCCTGCACGATTCGCGATGTCTCCGGCACCGGCGCGCGCCTCGGCCTCAACGCCTCGCTCTGGGTGGCCGAGCAGTTCACGCTGGTCTTCAGCAGCGGACTGCGCAAGGACTGCCGGGTCGCCTGGCGCAAGGGCAGGCTGATCGGCAGCGCGTTCGTGGACGGCTATGCAAGCGCGGATGAGCAGGCCGTGATGATGACCGCGGACGAGCAGTCCCGGCACCGGCTCGGGATCGGTGCGCGCCTCAAGGCTGCGCGCGAAAAGCGCGGCTACACGCAAGGCCAGCTCGCCGAGCTCATCGGCGCCACGCCCGCCTTCGTGTCGCTGGCCGAGCAGGGCCAGGCGGACATTCCGCTCTATCAGCTGATGCACATCGCCGATCTGCTGATGGTCGGCCTCGACGGGCTCGTCGCGGGACCGGCGCCTGAGGATGTCAACGCGGCGTAGGTGACGACCTGTCAAAACAAAACGTCGAAAACAACCCCATGCACAGTAGAAATCCCGAGGGATTTCAGAATGTTGCAAATCCGAAAAATCATTGACGATGGGCCGTAGCCCGGATGGAACGAAGCGCAATCCGGGAATCCTGCGGGGGCACCGGTCCCGGATTACGCTGCGCTCCATCCGGGCTACGGCCTCAAATCCACTTCGGCGATACCGAATCGAATTTGACTCGTCGGGCAAAACAGGAGCAGTATGGCATGATGGCGCCGCTGAAGCTGGTGGCTCGCCAGCTGCGGAGCGACATGCCGAAAAAAGCAAAACCAAAAAGAAAACTGAAGACCTTCCAGACCTCGCTCGGCTTCTACGACCAGGCGATCGCCGCGCCCTCGATGAAGGCAGCGCTGGACGCCTGGGGCGCCAGGTCCAATCTGTTTCATCAGGGCGCCGCGAAGGAGACTGACGACCCCGACATCGTCGCGGCGACCATGGAGAAGCCGGGCGTGGTGCTCAGGCGTCCGGTCGGATCGGATGGGGCGTTCACCGAGCATTCCGAGTTGCCGACCGATCTCGCTGACGACGCGGCCAAGCCGAAGCGCAGGCCGAAATCCAAGCCGAAAAAGAGTCCTTCAAAGGCTGCAAAGCAACCATCCCGCAAGATCGACGATCAACAGGCGCGCAAGGCCGCCGCGGCGTTCGCGAAGGAAGAGCGCCGGCGGGAAGCCGAGCGCCGCAAGGAGGAGATCGCTCGCGCCAAGGAGCGCGCGCGCCGCGAGAAAGCGGTCGCGAGTGCACAGGCGGCGCTGGACGAGGCGAGGCGGGAGCACGAGGAGCGGGCGGAGGCGATCGACGCGGAGCGCGCTGCGCTCGATGGGCGTGCCGAGGCAGAGCAGAGCCGGTGGGACAAGCAGCGGATGAAGCTTCAGGAGGCGGTGCGACGTGCGCGGGAGTAGGGGCGCGGGGGCCGGGCGGGGCGCACAGATTAAGTGGTGCTGCAGCGGGGAACTGTAGCCCGGATGGAGCGAAGCGCAATCCGGGAATCGGGCAGCTTGTGGCAAGACACCCTGGATTTCGCTGCGCTCCATCCAGGCTACGCTCGCTCCGTCGCTCTTCGCGCGCCAAGCAACCCGACAGCGAATTGGGCTTGCCTTGCTTGGCGTCCTTTTGCACTCTTGGGGCAAGGAGACCAACGCATGAAGATCATGACTGTCGCGTGTGCACTCGGAACCGCCCTGGTGCTGTGCAATCTCGGAATATCGGATGCCGACGCCCGGACGCGGAAGGCTCGCGTGGTGGATGAACAACGGCTGAGGGTGGATGTCCCCGTGCTCAGGCCGACGCCGTGGGATTACAATATTGTTCCGCGTTATCGTTATCGCCCGGAAGATGACCGGGTCGATCCGTACGGACCGCCTTTGGTGTCGTCGTGGGTGCGGTATGAGGGTTGGCGGTGGCCGTATTGGTGGTGATCCCGTAGCCCGGATGGAGCGAAAGCGTAATCCGGACCATCCGCATCGCACGATCGCCCGCATGGCACGAATCCCGGATTTCGCTTGCGCTCATCCGGGCTACGTCCTTAATCGTCGTCGGCCGCAAGCCGCTGAAACTGCCGCTTCATCGCGTTGACCCTGGCGATATAGCTCGTGACGAGGTGATCGCCGCAACGCTCGTCGGCGATCATCGCAAACTTGCGGCGTGCGTAGGCCGTGGCGGGGCCGGCGCCGCAGAGATGGATGAAGGCGGCCAGATCCTGCCGCTCGCGCGCGCTCGCCTTCACATCACCCGCACGGGCGAGAACATCGGCGACATTGCGATCGAGATACACCGATGCGAGCTCGATGGCGTGGCTCGGAATCGCGCGGACATAGAGGAAGGGAGAGCCGCAGCCGGCTTCCGTGACCGCGTTACTGCGAATACAGAACCGCGCGGCGTCGGCATAGGCTGCGTCCAGCATCTGGAAGAGGCCGACGGCGCTGGAGGCGGGCCGGTAGATCGCGAGCGGATTGAGGCTCCATTGCCAACGCCAGTAGGTGCGCGCGAGCGGATTGCCTGAACTCTCGACCTGCGCCAGTGCGGCCAGCAATTCGGGCGTGATCGTCGCGGTGGCATGCTTGCGGAACAGCGGCCCGTATTGCCGCCAGGTCTCCGATGGCTCCTTGTCGAGCGCGTGGCCGACAAGGACGAACAGCTCGGTCGGCTTGCGCATCGTTTGATAGGCGATGTTCACGAGCGCGACGGCCGCAAGCAGCATCGCCACGGCGCCCCCGATCTGAACCATCCGCGGTGCGCGCGCGAAAGTCTTTCGCATCCATCGCGCGCTACGCCGGAGCTTGCGAAGGCGAGAGAGGAGGGGCTTGCTTCGTGCTGGCATCGGTCTTTTGGGAGTGCATTGCGGAGGCTTTGTAGCTGGTTAACGCGGTCACCAGCTCTTGAAATCCGGCTTCTTTTCTCTCTGGTCGCGTCTTTTCAAGTCGCCGCTCCGTACTCCCACGGCAGCTCGTATCCTTGATGGAAATAACCCGAGGTTGTACTGTGCGCCGCAACAGGGTTAATTTTGTGTGAATGGATCGTTGGAATGACCGTCATTGAAAGCGTGGTGTCGGCGGAAGCTGCGGAGCGGAAGATGCCGCCGGGCGTGCTGGTCGAAGGGCCGGTGGTCGACGCCAAGTTTCGCGATTCCTACATCTCCTTCGTCATCATGATCGGCGGTTCGATCGCGGCGCTGGTCTGGGCGTTCTGGCAAGGCATCGGCTGGGTGGAGGTTTCGGTCTTCGCCGGCACGTTCGCGCTGTCCACGGTCGGGATCGGCTTCATGCATCGCTACTTCGTCCACCGCAGCTTCCGCTGCGGTCCGGTGATGCGGACGTTGTTCGCGGCCATCGCCACCATGGCGGTGCAGGGCTCGATCCTGAAATGGGTGAGCAATCATCGCCGGCACCATCTTCACTCCGACAAGCCGGGCGACGTCCACAGCCCTTACTATGACGGCGACGGCAATCCCTATGTCACCTTCGCCAAGGGGATGATGCATGCGCAAGGCGGCTGGGTGTGGGATCAGGCCACCACCGATGCCGGATACTACGCCAAGGATATCCTGGCCGATCCGATCGCCATGTTCTTCACCAGGACGCGCTGGTACTGGTACGCGCTCTCGGCGGTGATCATTCCGGGCGCGATCGGCTACGCCTTTGGCGGCGTGCACACGATGACCGGCTGCATCCTGTTCTCCGGCCTGTTCCGCAGCTACCTCATGACCATGGCGACATCGCTGGTCAACTCGGTCTGCCACAGCGACGGCCGCTACGGCTACCGCCGCTTCGATCTCGACGACGGCACCACCAACGAGTTCGTGACCACGATCCTCACCTTCGGTGAAGGCCTGCACAACAACCATCACCGGTTTCCGCGCGACGCCTACATTTCGCACGCCTGGTACGAGATCGACATCAACGGCCTGATCATTCTCGGGCTCGGGAAGCTTGGCCTCGTGCACGACATTTTCGCGGCTGGGAGCAGAACGCGTCCTTCTGGCGGTTCAGACGGCGGAGAACGTTCAGTGGCAGATACCGAAGCGATCGTCTAAAGGCTGTAGGATGGGTAGAGCGGAAGCGACCCACCAATCGCCGTCATCGCACGATGGGTTTCGCAAGTGCTCTACCCATCCTTCGGGCTCGGTGCTCGACTACGCCATGGATTTGGCCACACCGATCTAGTGGTGTGCTCACTAGCGCGGGCGCTTTGATGGCCCACGGGGCACGAAGTTTAGGCCGATGAACTATCTGGATCTCATGGACGACCGACGGACACCGGCGCCCTCCAACGCCATCCGCGCGTTGGAGCAACACATCGGTGCGCCGTTGCCCGCGCCCTACAAGGAGCTGCTGGCGCAATCGGACGGCGGCGGCTTCGACCGCTGCGGCGTCGAGCTGCCTTGGCGCAACGACCGCACCGTTTTGGACGTGCTATTCACGACGCATCCGACCGACAGCTACGGCGTCATCGACAATTACGATGTGTATCGGAGCATGAATCGAATCCCCCGGCTGAGCTGCCCCTTCGCACCCGATCCCGGCGGCGATCTGTTCCTGCTGAGTCTGGAGGAGGACAGTTATGGGCAGGTCTTCTACTGGGATCACGAGCATGAACCGGTGGACGGTGGCGACATGTTCGCCGATTTCCCGAACACAAACGAACTCGCGCCCGATCTTGAAACCTTCATCCTCGGCTTGGGAGAGGGGTGAATGGATATGCAGCTAGTAGGATGGGTTGAGCCCTTGCGAAACCCATCGCTTCTGTCGATTAGCTAGCGATGGGTATCCCTTCGCTCCACCCATCCCGCGGGCTCACCAATCCGGATCGCCGTAGTAGGGATCGACCATATAAGGCGGGGGCATCCAGGGCCCGCGCGACGGCGGCCTGGGCCGCCGGGGTGCGGCCGCCTGCGCGTGCGGCCGGGCAGGCGCAGCGGTATCGTTGTTGATTGCGCTCCGCACGGCGGGTTTCGCGGGTGCGGGTGCGGATGAAGATGCGGATGACGTCGTCGGCTCCTTTTGCAGCGCCTGGACCTGTGCGGCGAGGCGTGCGTTAGCCGCCGCATCCTTCTCCTGCGCCGCCTTGAGCTGTTGAATGGTGTCGGCCTGCTCGCGCAGCGTCTGCTCGTTGCGGCTCTTCAGTTGCTCGAGCTTTCCGTTCATGCTCGCAAGCTCGCTGGTGATGGTCTTGAGCGATTGCGCGAGATCGGACGACGAGGGGGCAGGTGCTGTGGCGCCAGTTCTTGAAGCGTCGGGCCTTGGAGCGTCAAACCCTGCATTGCTCTCAGTGTCCTTGCCGACCGGCGGCGCGGGCACCGTGCCGGGCTCATCCGCGGCAGCCAGCTGCACGGCCGCCGGTTGCGCCGGACTTTCAACCGCGGACGCTTGCGGAGGCCGAGTGGCGGCCGGTGGAGCCCATCGCGCCATGATCGATTTGGTCATCGACCTGGCCTGATCGCTATATTGCGAAGCGAAGGCTGCACCGAGAATGCCGATCGCCAGCACGAGACCGACCAGAGCACGCAGCATGGGCCGATCTCCCTTCAGGCCTTGGTTGCGAACCTCGCTATCTGGCGCCGGCGCCGCGGCCTTGGGAGTCTTGTCCTCGGGAATCTTGTCCTTGGGAGCCTGGATAGTCTCCGCACCGGCGCTTGCTCGCGAGACCCGCGGGCCTTCGCTGCCGCGTTCCATTCCGGAAACCAGCCGGTCCAGCCGCGCAAGGTCTTGCTCTGCGCTCTTGATCCGGTCGTAAGCCCGCGCCAGCCCGCCATCGGCGCGCACCTCGTCCGGCTTGGGAGCGTCCGGCTTAGGGGCATCAGGCTTGTGGTCGTCAGGTTTGGGGTCGTTCGTCTCGGGCACCGATGCGCTCTCGATCCAGTCGGGCGTCAATGGGAGTGCGGCAGTCCGATCGGAACGATAGGACTCGCCGCCGTCCAACACAACGCGCGTGCGAAGGAGAAATTATGGCGGGCTCGGGGGCGGGCGTGGGCATTGCCGAACCGGCATGCGTCGGGAGCGTCAGGTACATGAGCGAAATCGGTGTGGCTCCCGCTGATGCCCTATGTAGGTCAGCGTGACAGTTTCGCTGTCTCGTTATGAACTCGGCCGCCAGATCGCAACGGCCCGCATTGTTCTAAATCAACAAAACCCGCTGATTGGAGAATTACGCTGACGCACCGTTCCAATCCAGGAAGGAGAGTGGACATGTCGCGCCGAACCATCGTTTCACTTACCGCATCCGCAATCATTGGCATCGCCTGCATCGCGACTGTTTCGACCGACGCCTTCGCGTATCGAAGAGGCGTCGGGGTTGGTCGAGTTGGTGTTCATCACGGCGGTGTCTATCGCGGTGGCGTCTATCGTGGTGCAGTCGTGCGCCGCGGAGTTGCCGTGGGCGTCGGAGCTGCTGCGGTTGGTGCGGCAGCTTACGGTGCCTACGGAGCCTACGGCGGCTATCGCCGCTGCGGCTACGAACCTTACCCGCCTTGCTACTAGCCGGTCTTGTAGCCGGTCTTGGCGCAGCGGCCAGAGCACCGATGGGTCGGCTGTGCGCGGAGCACCTCTCTCCGAGCGGGGAGAGGTGATCCGAGTTCCGGGCCCGCACACACGCGATCCGAGCTGTGCTCGCTTCACCGTGCGTATTGGCGCGTCTGTTGCTCGACAGGTCGACTTCTAGCGAGGCGTGCGTGCCATCTTCGCCGGCCGCCACCATGAGAGGTTGAACGCCGAAAAGTCAATCGCTGCGTGCATTCGCGGCGACCAGGAAAAAGCGGCAAAGCTGCGGCTGTCAAGGATACATCAGGGTAGAACGGAGCTTATCCCCGTAATAAACCCAATGCCGTTAGGGGTTCTGGGTGCGTATGGGAGGATCAATAATGGCAAACGTCGAACAATTGCGCAGGCGGGACGGAGTAAACCTGGTCCAGCTCGAGGAGGACATTGCATCGATACGCTCGGGAAGCTCTCTTGCTTCCATTGCGCTGCCTGATTACGTCGAGCACACCGCGGGCGTGACGCGCGTCGGCGCGCTCAGTGCAGAGGCGGTCGTTCGGGACTATGAGTCCGCTGCAAAAGAGATCGAGGCCATGGGCACCGAGTTGATCGACGCCGCGCAAAAATGCGAGGCGCTGACAGCCCAGGTCCATGATGCGATCGCCTTCATGCGAGAAACGGCGGCGGAGTATCGTGAAGAGGGTCGGAAGATCTTCAGGCGCATCGAAGAATGTGCGCTGTTCACCGAAGACGTCCGCAAGACATGCGAACAGGTCAAGCGCAGAATGGTCGACGTCTCGCTAGGCTCATCGTCCAACGAGGAGTTCGCATCGCAACAGCCCGAGTTGAACGGGATCGCCGCCAAGGTGTCGATGAGCGAGATACGGTGAGGCGGGCGTAGATAGCGCGTAGGGTGGGTTGAGCTCAAGGTCGTAGGATGGGTTGAGCCCTTACGAGACCCATCATCTCTCGCCGATCGAGCGGTGATGGGTATCGCTTCGCTCCACCCGAGCTGGAGCCAACAATCAATAGCGGCCGCCGTGGCCCTTTTGCTGCGTGATCCAGTCCGACAATGTTGTCGGTGTCGATCCCACGGTCCGGCCCGGTGATGCCTTCGGATTGTCGCGAACGCCTTTCGTCGGACGGGTGCGCGGCGGTTCCGTTCCGTTGACGCTCTTCGAGCCAGCCATAGATGCTTCCGCAGCTTCCTTCTCGAGGCGCAGCTGTTTCAATCGCGCCATCTTGATGCGCTCTGCCTCGACTGCGGGTCCTTCGGAGAGCAGCGGCCTGTGTTGAGCGACCTCCGCCGGGACGATGACACCGAGTATCGTCGTCTCGCCGAGCGCCTTGCAGGCTTCGAGCCGATGCAGTCCCTCGACCAGAACGAGGCGGTCTCCGTCGAGCCGGACGGAAATGGGTTCCTGTTGTCCGATGTCCAGCATACTTTCAGCGATCTCTCCGACGGTCTCGGGCTTGATGGCTTTCTTCTGCTTCGTGGGAACGAAGATCTTCTCGATCGGGAAGCTTTCCGGTTTGGGCATTACTTGACTCCGCTTCTACCGGGCCCGTCGGAACCGATGCCGGCGGTGGTCGGAGTTTAGGAGGGAAGGGCTCGACCGCAAAGGTAATTTCGGCGGCAGGGTGTTGATGAGCTCGCAGGATGGGTTGAGCCCTTGCGAAACCCATCCCTTCTGTGGATTTGGCGGCGATGGGTATCGCTTCGCTCCACCCATCCTACGTGCTGTCGCCGCAATACCGAGCACATGTCGCTGTCGTAGACCTCGGGCTTGCCTGCAGCTTCCGGGCGACGCATCCGCAGGGCGGATCGGCCACTTAGGCGGCGTGTTCCGGGGAGCGCGTGACATCGCCGCGTCCCGCGAGAAGGCCGGCAACGGAGATATCTTCGTCAAGCGCTTCCCAGTGCAGGCCGACGCGGCTGAGCTCGACCTGGTTGCGTTCGTCTGGCGTTGCATGGAGCAGGCGCGGAAACCACGCAAGCGGGATCCCGAGTGTCCTTCCATCGGACAGTTCGACCCACATCGTGTGTTCGTCGAAGCGAACGCTAGTTGCCGAAATGGTCATGCCAGGCCTTCAGGAGAAGATCGCGATTGTCTTCCACGACGCGCAGGATATTCGAAAGTTCCCGCGGATTGAACCCATAACTGTCGGCTATTGATATGCCAGGCTCAAGCCAAATCTTGGCGTCCCGGCCGCCGCCTTTGACATGAATATGGGGCAGCTCGGGTGGCTGCCCCTCATTTGAGAAGAAGTAGTAACGCAAGCCGCCCTGGCGTAATGCAACTGGCATCAATGCCTCCGGGCGGCTTGCGCTATTGGTATCAGCTGCACCCCGTCGTGCTGCCGCACGTATCGCACTTCATGCACGTGCCATTCCGCACCAGCGTGAAGTTGCCGCACTCGCTGCACATCTCGCCCTCATAGCCCTTGGCTTTGGCTTCCGCGCGGCGCTCGGCCTTGCTGGGCACTGCGACTTGCGCGCTGCCGGCCTTGCTCCATTGCAGGGCTTCCAACTTCTCGGTGGGCGAGAGGTCGTGGGCCACTTCCTGCTTCAGCGCGACCGCGCCTTCCAGGACGTCGCCGGCACGGCCCGCGCCGTGGGAGGCGAGCGAGGTGACCTTGCTGCCGCCCGCCGGTGCGCTGTCGTTGCCTTGCGCGACCGCGGTCGAGCCGCCGCGCATCACCACGAGGTTGTCGGTGCGGGAGCGGGTGAGGCCGCGCGACACCAGCTTGGAGGCGCGCTGGCCGTGATCATCAGGCTCCTTGCCTTCCTCGACGCCCTTGCCGAGCACGTCGAACCCGGTCTCACTGGGATCGACATGGGCGAGGTCGAAGCGGCTGAGATAGCTCACCGCCAGCTCGCGGAAGACGTAGTCGAGGATCGAGGTCGCATATTTGATGCTGTCGTTGCCCTGCACCGGGCCCGCCGGCTCGAAGCGGGTGAAGGTGAAGGCGTCGACATATTCGTCGAGCGGCACGCCGTACTGGAGACCCAGCGACACCGCGATGGCGAAGTTGTTGATGAAGGAGCGCAGTGCGGCGCCTTCCTTGTGCATGTCGATGAAGATCTCGCCGATACGGCCGTCGTCATACTCGCCGGTACGCAGATACACCTTGTGGCCGCCGACGACCGCCTTCTGGGTGTAGCCCTTGCGGCGATCCGGCATCTTCTCGCGCTCGCGCATCACGATGATGCGCTCGACCAGCTTCTCGACGATCTTTTCCGAGACCTGGGCGGTGCGGGCCGCCATCGGCTTGTCGTAGAGATGATCGACCGCATCGTCCTCGTCCTCATCATCGCTGATGAGCTGCGAGTTGAGCGGCTGGCTGAGCTTGGAGCCGTCGCGATAGAGCGCGTTGGCCTTCAGCGCCAGCTTCCACGACAGCATGTAGGCGGACTTGCAGTCCTCTACAGTTGCGTCGTTCGGCATGTTGATGGTCTTGGAGATCGCACCCGAGATGAAGGGCTGCGCCGCCGACATCATGCGGATGTGGCTCTCGACCGAGAGATAGCGCTTGCCGACCTTGCCGCAGGGGTTGGCGCAGTCGAACACCGGATAATGTTCGGCCTTGAGGTGCGGGGCACCTTCCACCGTCATCGCGCCGCAGATGTGGACGTTGGCCGCCTCGATCTCGCGCTTGGTGAAGCCGACGGCTTGGAGCAGGTCGAAGCCGGGGGCCGCGATCGCCTCTGCGCCGATGCCGAGCTGGTCGCGGATGAAGTCCTCGCCAAAAGTCCATTTGTTGAAGGCGAACTTGATGTCGAACGCGGTCGGCAGCGCCTTTTCGACCTTGGCGATGGCTTCGTCGGTGAAGCCCTTGGCCTTCAGCGTCGAGGCGTTGATGCCCGGCGCGTTGGAGAGCGAGCCGTGGCCGACGGCGTAGGCCTCGATCTCCGCGATCTCGCTCTCGCGATAGCCGAGCGCGCGAAGCGCTGCCGGGACCGCGCGGTTGATGATTTTGAAGTAGCCGCCGCCGGCGAGCTTCTTGAATTTCACCAGCGCAAAATCAGGCTCGATGCCGGTGGTGTCGCAATCCATCACGAGGCCGATCGTGCCGGTCGGCGCGATCACCGTGGTCTGGGCGTTGCGATAGCCGTGCTTCTCGCCGAGCTCGAGCGCCGCATCCCAGGCGGCTTGCGCATGCGTGACGAGGTCTCCTTGCGGGCAGGACACCAGGTCCATCGGCACGGGGTTGACGCTCAGCGCCTCGTAGCCGTTGGACTGGCCATGGGCGGCGCGGCGGTGATTGCGGATCACGCGCAGCATGTGCGCGGCGTTCTTTTTGTAGCCGGGGAAGGTGCCGAGCTCGGCCGCCATCTCGGCCGAAGTCTTGTAGGTGATGCCGGTCATGATCGCGGTCAGCGCGCCGGCGATCGCGCGGCCTTCTTTGCTGTCATAAGACAGACCCATGGTCATCAGGAGGCCGCCGATATTGGCGTAGCCGAGGCCGAGCGTGCGGAACTCGTAGGAGAGCTCGGCGATCGACTTCGACGGGAACTGCGCCATCATCACCGAGATTTCGAGCACGATGGTCCAGAGCCGGCAGAGGTGCTCGTAGCCTTCGACGTCGAAGCGCTTGGAGGGGACGTCGTAGAACGTCAGCAGATTGGCAGAGGCGAGGTTGCACGCCGTGTCGTCCAGGAACATGTATTCCGAGCACGGATTGGAGGCGCGGATGTCGCCGGACGCCTTGCAGGTGTGCCAGTCGTTCATGGTGGTGTTGAAGTGCAGGCCCGGGTCGGCCGACGCCCAGGCGGCGTAGCCGATCTTTTCCCAGAGGTCGCGCGCCTTCAGCGTCTTGGTGATCTTCTTGGTGGTGCGCCCGACGAGATTCCAGTCGCCGTCGGTCTCGACCGCGCGCAGGAAGTCGTCCTTCAGCGACACCGAATTGTTGGAGTTCTGGCCTGATACCGTGAGGTAGGCTTCCGAATCCCAGTCGGTGTCGTAGACGTCGAACTGGATGTCCTTGTAGCCTTGCTTCGCGAACTGGATGACGCGCTTGATGTAATTGTCAGGCACGAGGCTGCGGCGCGCGAGCTTGATCTCGCGGCGGAGCGCCGGGTTCTTCTCGGGATCGAAGCAATCGTCGCCCGAGCCTTCGCAATTGACGCAGGCCTTGAGCACCGCCTTGAGGTGCTTCTGGTTGATCTTGGAGCCGGTGACGAGAGCCGCGACCTTCTGCTCCTCCTTCACCTTCCAGTCGATATAGGTCTCGATGTCGGGGTGATCGACGTCGACGACGACCATCTTGGCGGCGCGGCGCGTGGTGCCGCCGGACTTGATCGCGCCCGCGGCGCGGTCGCCGATCTTGAGGAAGCTCATCAGGCCGGACGAGCGGCCGCCGCCAGAGAGGCGTTCGCCTTCGCCGCGCAGGCGCGAGAAGTTGGAGCCGGTGCCGGAGCCGTATTTGAACAGGCGGGCTTCGCGGACCCAGAGGTCCATGATGCCGCCCTCGTTGACGAGGTCGTCACCGACGCCCTGGATGAAGCAGGCGTGCGGCTGCGGATGCTCGTAGGAGGATTTCGACCGGGTCAGCTTGCCGGTGAAGGGGTCGACGTAATAATGGCCCTGGCCGGGGCCGTCGATGCCATAGGCCCAATGAAGCCCGGTGTTGAACCATTGCGGCGAGTTCGGCGCGACCATCTGCATGGTCAGCATGTAGCGGAGCTCGTCGTAGAAGGTCTGGGCGTCCTCGTCGGAGGAGAAGTAGTTGCCCTTCCAGCCCCAATAGGTCCAGCAGCCGGCGAGACGGTCGAACACCTGCTTGGCCGAGAGCTCGCTGACGAAGCGCTCTTTCTCGGGCAGGAGGGCGAGCGCCTCGGTGTCGGGCACGGAGCGCCACAGGAAGGAGGGAACGGATTCTTCCTCGACCTTCTTCAGGCGCGCGGCAACGCCGGCCTTGCGGAAGTACTTCTGGGCGAGGACGTCGGAGGCGACCTGCGACCACGCGGTCGGGACCTCGACATTGTCGAGCTTGAACACGACCGAGCCGTCGGGATTCCTGATCTCCGACGTGGTGAGCCGGAACTCGATGCCGGCGTAAGGTGACTGTCCCGAAGTGGTGTGGCGCCGCTCAATCCGCATGGTCTTGCCCCGTCCTATCTTTGACCGGACCGCCTCCGTTCAGGCGTACCGGGTCATCATTTCATTTCGCGGTGCTCGAGGCCGCCTGGCCCTTGGCATCGCAGTTCAGCCGGTAGACCCGGCCCATTTTCTCCCGACGCGATTCCTCGATGCGCGCACCGATCATCCGCCGGCACGTCCAGACCCATCCGCCCCAAAGGGATGAGCCCGACATGCGTTCAACGCCCCACAACGTCACGTCTTCAACCATTGCCATCCGGGCCTGTTTCCAGCCCGTTCAGGCGCCCGAAAAGTCCGCTCTCGCCGGGCAGACAAGCCCGTATCCCGCTGCCTTTGTCTGGCTTGGCGGAGTGCTGTTTTGCAGACCCTTTGGGGGAGTGCCGGCGGGACGCAAACACACTCGCGCCGAACGGATCGAAAACTAGGACTCTCCGTTACGCCCGTCAAGAACTAGTGCGAGTTCCTGAATCAAATACTAAATATGGTGGATTGTGGGGGATAACAGGGGGCAGGCCCGCGCCTGTTGTTGAGCCAAGTATCAGTGAGTCCTCAGGGATTCCCAACCGAAAAAATTTCCATCTTGGGGCGCCGCTGAGGCTTCACCCCGCTGTTCACAGGGCAGGTATATTTTTGAATGGCGGGCTTGCCTCCGGGGGACTCACGTAGGGCTACGGAAGGTGAGGGCAGGCATTCCCGCCGGGGTGGTGGTGGGAGGGGCGAATCCGCGCCAAGCTCGATCAGATTTTGCCGGACTACCCACATGCTTGATTCGACTCGGCCGGTGCTGCGAGCGCGCATCGCCCCGGCCGGCCTGATGTTCCTCGCCATCACCTCGGTGGGCTGGGGCTTCAACTGGCCGGTGACGAAATTCCTGTTGTCCGAGCTGCCGCCGCTGACCTTGCGCGGGGTGACCGGCGTGTTGGGCGCGGTGCTGCTGGCGGCGCTGGCGCTGATGCGCGCTGACAGCCTCAGGGTCCCGCGCGAGATCTGGCCGCGCCTTGTGACCGCCGCGGTCCTCAACGTCACCGGCTGGATGGTGCTGATGGGCCTGGCGCTGCTGTGGCTGCCGGCGAGCGAAGCGGCGCTGATCGCCTACACCATGCCGGTCTGGGCCTCGCTGATCGCCTGGCCGGTGCTGGGCGAGCGGCCGACCTTGTTGCGCACCATCGCGCTGGTGATGGCTTTTGCCGGCCTCGCCTCGATCATGGGCGGCAACGGCTTTGCCGCCACCGCGGACAAGCTGCCGGGCATCATCATGGCGCTGTGCGGCGCACTCGGCTTCGCACTCGGCACGGTGTTTTCGAAGAAGTACCCGATCCGTCTGCCGCCGATCACGGCCGCGGCCTGGCAGATCGGGATCGGCTGCCTGCCGATCACGATCATCGGCCTCGCCGTCGAGACCACGCATCTGGAGCTGGTGACGCCGGTCGGATGGTGGCTGCTGGTCTATTCGACCGTGGTGCAGTTCTGCATCGCCTATGTCAGCTGGTTCGCTGCCCTTGCGCGCCTGCCGGCCTCGGTCGCCGCGATCGGGACCATGGCAGTGCCTGTCATCGGCGTGGTGGCGTCCGCGATCGCGCTCCACGAGCCGTTGGGAGCAGGGGAGATCGCCGCGCTGATCTTCACGCTGGCGGCGGTGGTGCTGGCGACGCGGTAATAGGGCGCGGACTCATGAAGTTTGGCCGCCCGATGTCCGCCTTGCTGCGGCTGACGATTTCGAACATGTGAAGGCGGCGAGCTTCCAAAGTTCCGCCGCCCGTGGGATGTTCGGGCCATGAATCTGCGGCGATTGCTCAGAGTTGCGTTCGCGGTCTTGGTGACCGTCGGTTTGACGTTGGCGCCCTTGGCGGCGCCGTCGGCCGCTGCGCAAGCTCGTCTTGACGGCATGAGCGACATGTCGATGTCGGCCGACATGCCCTGTTGCCCCAACGACCAGAAGAGCAATGACTGCCTGGACTGCCCGCTGGTTGCGATGTGCGTTCTGAAGACGACCCAGGCGGGACCCTCCGAGGCCGTCGCTTTGCCGCTGCGACACGCGATCCGGACCACCCACTCGGTGGCGGACGATTTGGTCGGCGACGGTTTGGTCCGTCCACCTCCCGACCAACCCCCTCGAACCCTGGCCTGAGCGGCGCTTGACGCCGATCGCGTCCGTGCGCCTCGCGCGCGCGGATGACGCGCGCCGCCTCGGCGGCGAATTCAGGACATCGAGGATACAACATGAAGACGTCTACCTTCGCGCGCGCCGTCCAGGCCGCGTTGATCGCTGCGGCCATCGGCGGCGCAAGCTCGGCCGCATTGGCCGACATGAAGGACTATAAGTTCGAGCTCGTCGACCAATCGGTGCAGGCCGGGCCAGACAAGGTCGTCACCGTCCGGCTCGTGAACACCAAGACCGGCAAACCGGTGCCGGATGCGGTGATCTTCGCCAGCCGTTTGGACATGGCTCCGGACGGCATGCAGGAGATGGCGACCAAGGTCCCGCCCATGCCGGGAACGGAGCCGGGCACGTACCGCTTCAAGGCGACCTTCGGCATGGCGGGGCGGTGGCAGCTTTCGCTCGGAGCCAAGGTCCAGGGCGAGACCGGCACCGTCGAGAACAAGCTCGTCATCACGGCGCAGAAGTGACCCGCCCCATCTCAGCAAGCCTGGCCGCCGCGTTGATCGCGGCGGCGGGCATCGCGTTCGTCGTCGCCGGCCCGCAGCGGCCGACGGCGCGAATCGCCGCCGTGATCGGCCCCGCTGCGGCCGAGGAGAGCGGCGCCGCGATCTACTACCAGGATCCGGACGGCAAACCGTCGTACTCGCTGGTGCCGAGAAAGACCCGGGATGGCCGGGATTTCCGCGCGGTGCCCGCAGGCGCCGACGTCAGCTTCGACGACGAGCAGGTGGCAGCCCCGCCGCCGGCGACACCGGCCGGCGCCTCCGGAGAGCGCAAGATCAAATACTACCGCAATCCCATGGGCCTGCCGGACACATCGCCGACGCCGAAGAAGGATTCGATGGGAATGGACTACATCCCCGTCTACGAGGGCGACGACAGCGACGACGGGTCGATCAAACTCTCGCCCGGCAAGATCCAGCGGACCGGCGTCAAGTCGGAGCCCGCAGCGATGCGCGTGATCCGGACCGTCATCAGGGCGCCGGGCACGATCGCGCTGGACGAGCGGCGGATCTCCGTCGTCGCCATGCGGGCGGAAAGCTTCATCCTGAAGGTCGCCGACGTCACGACCGGATCTCACGTGATCAAGGGGCAGCCGCTGATGGAGGTCTACAGCCCATCCGTCTCCTCTGCTGCCGCCGAGTACCTCACCACCATCACCTCGAAGACGACCAGCGGCGACGTTCAGTATGGCCGTGGATCGCGCCAGCGCCTGATGAATCTGGACGTGCCCGATGCTGCGATATCGGCGATCGAGAAGAGCCGGACCGTGCCGACGTCGATCGGATGGACTTCGCCGCGCGACGGCATCGTGCTGGAGCGCAACGCCATCGAGGGCATGCGCGTCGAGCCGGGCGGCGTCCTGTTCCGGATCGCTGACCACTCGATGGTGTGGGCCCTGATCGACGTCGCCGAACGCGACGTCGGCATGATCGCCACGGGCCAGCCCGTCACGGTCAAGGCGCGGAGCTTTCCGGGACGGGAGTTCACGGGAAAGGTCCAGGTCATCTACCCCGAGATCAACAAGGAGACCCGGACGGCGCGCGTGCGGATCGAACTGCAGAATCCGGACCTGATCCTGCTGCACGACATGTACGTCGACGCCGACATCGACACCGGCAGCGGCGATGCCGTCCTCGCAGTGCCGGAGAGCGCGGTGATGGACACCGGCAGCCGGCAAGCCGTTTTCGTCGATAAGGGCCAGGGTCGGCTGGAGCCTCGTGAGGTCAGGCTCGGCCACCGGGGCGGCGGCTTCGTGGAGGTCCGTCAGGGTCTCGCGGAGGGCGAGGCCGTGGTGGTCTCGGCGAATTTTCTGATCGATGCCGAAAGCAACCTGAAGGCCGCGCTGAAGGGCTTTACCGAGGGGGCGCAGCAATGATCGCGCGTCTCATCGCCTGGTCCGCCCGCAACCTGCTGCTGGTCCTGTTCGGGACCGGCTTCGCCGCCGCGGCGGGGCTGTACGCGCTTCTGCATCTGCCGCTCGATGCCATCCCGGATCTCTCGGACACCCAGGTCATCGTCTACACGGAGTACCCGGGCCAAGCCCCGCAGGTGATCGAGGACCAGGTCACCTATCCGTTGACGACGGCGATGCTGACCGTGCCGAAATCGAAGGTCGTGCGCGGCTTCTCTTTCTTCGGCGTCTCCTTCGTCTACGTCATCTTCGAGGACGGCACCGACATCTACTGGGCGCGCTCGCGCGTGCTGGAATTCCTCAACGGCGCCAGCGCGCGCCTGCCTGCCGGCGTGAGCCCCACGATCGGCCCCGACGCGACCGGCGTCGGCTGGGTCTACCAGTATGCCGTGATGTCGAAGGAGCTGAATCTCGCCGACACCCGCACCATCCAGGACTGGAATCTGAAGTTCGCCCTGGCGAAGGCCGAGGGTGTCGCCGAGGTTGCGAGCGTCGGCGGCTTCGTCAAGCAGTACAACGTGATCCTCGATCCGCAACGCATGCGCGACCGCGGCATCACCATGCAGAAGATGCGCGATGCCATCCGCGCCAGCAATGCCGACGTCGGCGGCCGGACCGTCGAACTGTCCGAGTTCGAGTACGTCATCCGCGGCAAGGGCTACATCAAGTCGATCAACGACCTCGGCGACATCGTGCTGAAGACGAACAACGGGACGCCGGTGCTGCTGCGCGACGTCGCGCGTGTCGAACTGGGCCCCGACGAGCGGCGCGGCATCACGGAGCTGAACGGCGAGGGCGAGGTCGCCAGCGGCATCGTACTACAGCGCTTCGGCGTCAATGCGCTGGAGGTGATTGAGAACGTCAAGAAGCGCTTCCGGGAGATCGCCTCCAGCCTTCCGAAGTCGGTCGAGATCGTGCCGGTCTACGATCGCTCCAACCTGATCTACGCGGCCATCGACACGCTCAAGCACACGCTGTTCGAGGAAAGCGTCGTGGTCGCGCTGGTCTGCATCGTGTTCCTGCTGCACGTCCGTAGCGCCCTTGTCGCGATCCTGATGCTGCCCATCGGGGTCTTGATGGCGTTCGGCGCCATGAAGCTGCTGGGCTTAGGCTCCAACATCATGAGCCTCGGCGGGATCGCGATCGCGATCGGCGCCATGGTCGACGCGGCCATCGTCATGATCGAGAACGCCCACAAGCACCTCGAACGCGCCGAGCCGGGAAAGCCCAGGATCGACGTCCTGATCGCCGCCGCCTCGGAGGTGGGGCCTGCACTTTTCTTCAGCCTGCTGATCATCACTGTGTCCTTCATGCCGATCTTCACGCTGGAATCGCAGGAGGGGCGGTTGTTCAGCCCGCTGGCGTTCACGAAGACGTTCTCGATGGCGGCCGCTGCGCTCCTGTCGGTGACGCTGGTGCCGGCTCTGATGGTGATCTTCGTGCGCGGGCGGATCGTTCCGGAGCACAGGAATCCGATCAACCGCGTCCTGATCTGGATCTACCGCCCGGTGATCAAGGGCGTCATGCGCGCCAAGACGCTGGTGGTGGTGCTCGCGCTCGCCATTCTGGCCGTGAGCATCTGGCCGGCGCGACAACTCGGTACCGAGTTCATGCCGAACCTCAACGAAGGCACGCTGCTCTACATGCCGACGACGCTGCCGGGCATCTCGGTCACGAAGGCCGGCGAACTGATGCAGACCCAGGACCGGATCATCCGCTCGTTTCCGGAAGTGGCCTCAGTCTACGGCAAGGCAGGGCGCGCCGCGACGGCGACCGATCCGGCACCGTCCGAGATGTTTGAGACGGTGGTCAACCTCAAGCCCAAGCAGGAGTGGCGGCCCGGTGTGACCATCGATGGACTGATCGCCGAAATGGACAAGGCACTGCAGTTTCCTGGGGTCTCCAACGCCTGGACCATGCCGATCAAGGCCCGCATCGACATGCTGTCCACGGGCATACGAACGCCGATCGGCGTCAAGGTGATCGGGACCGACCTGGTCGAGATCGATAAGCTCGCCAAGCAGATCGAGCAGGTCCTCAAGGCCGTGCCGGGCACCTCATCGGCCTACGCCGAGCGCGGTATCGGCGGCTACTATCTGGAAGTCACCCCGGACCGTGCCGCGCTGGCGCGTTACGGCATCATGGTCCAGGACGTTCAGGACACGATCGCGACTGCACTCGGCGGCCAGACCGTGACCACGACCGTGGAAGGGCGGCAGCGCTTTACCGTGAACATGCGCTATCCGCGCGATCTGCGCGACAATCCGCAGGCCATCGCCAACGATGTGTTGGTGCCGATGCCCGCCGGCGGCGCGGTACCGCTCGGCGAGGTCGCGAAGGTCGCGCCGGCGCGCGGGCCGACCTCGATCCGGACCGAGAACGGCCAGCTCGCGACCTACATCTACGTCGACATCCGCGATCGCGACCTCGGGGGCTACGTCGCGGACGCTAAAGCCTCTGTGCAGGCCAGCATCAAGTTTCCGCCGGGCTACTACGTGATGTGGAGTGGTCAATACGAATATCTGGAGCGCGCAACCGCGCGGCTGAAGATCGTCGTGCCCGTGACGTTGCTGATCATCTTCCTGCTGCTGTACCTGAACTTTCGTTCGATCGCGGAGACGATGATCGTGATGCTCTCGCTGCCGTTCGCGCTGGTCGGCGGGCTTTGGCTGATGTGGTGGTTGAGCTTCAACCTTTCAGTGGCGGTCGCCGTTGGCTTCATTGCGCTCGCTGGCGTCGCCGCAGAGACCGGCGTCGTCATGCTGATCTATCTCAATCAGGCGCTGGCTGAGACCGCGGCCAGGCGTGCCGCCGAGGGGCGGGCCCTGACCCGCCGCGACCTCTATGACGCCATCATGGATGGCGCGGTGGAGCGCGTACGCCCCAAGATGATGACAGTCGTCGCGATCATGGCGGGCCTGCTACCGATCATGTGGAGCACCGGGACGGGCTCGGAGATTATGCAGCGCATTGCGGTGCCAATGATCGGCGGGATGATTTCGTCGACCCTGCTCACGCTGATCGTCATCCCGGCCATATTCGGGCTTGTAAAGGGTATTGGCTTGCCAGGTGACGAACAGGGATGTTTTGGGCTGGCCAAGGTGACCGACAAACGAACAGGAGAGCGGGGCAGATTGCAGCACTGATCTTCACGCTGGCGGCGGTGGTGCTGGCGAGGCGGTGGGGCCATTACTCCGCGGCGACAATCCGCACCAGCTTGCCAGCCGGGGCGACGTCCTGCCGCCGGCCCAGCCAGACCTGCCAGGCCTGCGCGGCCAAAGCGAGGGAGCAGATGCCCCAGAACACCGGATATTCGTATCCGCCCGTGTTCCAGGTCCAGCCAAAGCCCTTCACAGTCTGGAGCGAATAGACCGCCACGGCCATCAGCCCGACCGAACCGAGCGCGGCGAAGCGCGTGCAGATGCCAAGCGTCAGCGCAATGGCGACCGACAATTCGGCCGCGGCGGCGACGTAGACCCAGGCCTCGGGCGGCGACAAGCCAGCAGACGCGAAGAACTTGACGATGGCCGGGTTGAGAACGCCGAAGCCGACGAACTTTCCGGCGACGTGAGGAAGATAGAAGGCGCCGCACGCGATGCGAATGACGTTGTCCATTCGCATGAGGTCGAAGTTGTCTGCTTTGATCCGGAAATCGTCGGGCGCTATGAACATGGCTGCTCTCCTTTCGAACAAGCCTAAACGTCGAAGCGGCAGACGTCCTTGATGCAACTCAAGTCGAGGCTTTCGCAAATGCCTGGGACGGACGCGAAGAAATCGCCGGCCAGGAAAGCTGCGCGATTAGCCTGGCCGAGCTGCGCAAGATCCGATGCGACTGGATCAGTCGAGAAGTGTGAGCGCTGCCGGTGACGACATCGTCGGGATCTCCTGCCTGTTATCTTGCGTCACGGATATCGACCAACTGACGTATTCCGGCGAGCCAACTCCGCTGCCGCTCGATTCCGGCCCTCAATTCGCTTGCGGTTCCGGCAAGCACGTTGTGCCCGCCGGCTTCGAGCTTGCGACGAACCTCGCTGTCTGCACAGATGGCGGCAACGTCGGCCGCAATCCGCGCCTTTACGATCTCCGGCATGTTGCGGCCGCCATAGATTCCGGCGAGACCATCGATCTCGAGTTCGGGGTAGCCAAGCTCGCGCACGGTTTTCACCTCAGGCAATAGCGCAGCTCTGCTTGGATTGATCACCGCCAAGAAGTGCGCCTTGCCGGTTTGCACGGGAGATTGGGATGCCGTCAGCGAGGTGACAAGCACCTGGATTCTTCCCTCTCCCAGATCGGCTTGCGGCTGAGCTCCGTCGCGATAGCTCACATAGTTCATCGAGAGCGAGTGACGCTTGAGAAAGCCCGCAAACACGTATCTCGGCAGCGTGGGAGCCGAAGCCCAGGCATAGTTGCCGGGCTGCGCCTTGAGGACGTCGATTAATTCCGGGATGGTACCGACGCCAATGCCGTTGCTAACCGTGAGAGTGAGAACGATCGATGTAGTGGAGGCGATCGGCAGCAGATCGCGATCCACATCATAAGGAAGCTTGTCGATCAGCAGCGGCGCGACCGTCACCGAACCGATTACAGTATAGAGCAGGGTGTGATCGTCCTGCGCTGAAACGAACGCGCCGACGCCGATTGTCCCTTCGGCACCCGTTCGATCTTCGACGATCACCGGTTTGCCCCACCGTTTGGACAACGCATCCGCGAAAATACGTGCTGCCGCGTCGTTGGCGCTGCCTGGAGGAAACGTCACCACGATCTTCACAGCCCGCTCGGGCCATTCGGCCATGGCTGCCTTTGGCAGCACAGGCGTCAGGCTGCAAAGCAGCAACATCAACAAAGTCCAGCGCTGACGACGCATGACATTCTCCTCAAGACACAGGATATGAGCCGGACCGCTTTGGTTACAAAACGAGGCAGCCGTCGACTGACGACTTCGAAACGCCTAGCCCGTCGGGAGCCCGGCGACATGTCGTTAAAGCTGGCTTCCTCATCACGCTTCCTCGACAATGCAAATTCTGGGATGCAGCGTAGGCACCAGGGCCGGTCGCGTCGAGAAGCTTTGACGAACTTCAGTCGTGAGTTAATATCACGAATACGGGTACCGCCAAGCTTGTGAGGTTTCGTCTTGAATCGCGGCCGTCGCCTCGAAATGCTGATCTGCGCCGCCGACAGCGGCAGCTTTGCTGCGGCGGCACGGATCATGGAGCTGACACCGTCGGCGGTCAGTCGCGGTATCGCCGAGCTGGAGCGCGAGCTTAAGGTCCCCTTGTTCAACCGGACGACGCGTCAGCTCAAGCTCACCCAGGAAGGGATCGACGTCTATCGCAGGGCCGTGGACATTGTTGCCCGCATTACCGAGCTAACAGAAGGCTACACGAAGAGGCATGGGCGGATCAGCGGAATTGTGCGGGTAGGCGTGCAGGCGCCTCTCGCTCGCTATGTCCTGATGCCGAGGCTGGCCAATCTGAACGATCGATACCCCGAGTTGCTCGTCGAGACGCGGCTGACCCAGGATCCCCGCGACATGCAGTCTGAAAACCTCGACGTTCTGCTGCATGTCGGCGAACCTCCGCCGTCCCGGCTGGTGGCGCAGCGGCTCGGTCAGGGTAAGCCGGCCGCGTATGCCTCGCCGGACTATGTCCGTCGTTTTGGCGCACCGGAGCAGCCTGCCGACTTCGTCAATCATCGCTGTCTGCTGTTTCGTCCAGCTTGGTCGATTGGTTCCGTCGACCATTGGAAATTCGAACGCAATGGGATGCTCGAAACGATCCAAATCCGACCTTCGTTCGTCACACCGGATCGCGAAGGCCTGATCGTGGCGGCCTGTGCAGGCGTCGGCGTCATCTACATGGCCTGCTTCGATCCGACTTTCCTGACGTCGGGTCGGCTCACGCGACTGCTGCCGGAATGGTCATGCCCGCCAAGCTTCGGCATTCATCTTTTATACCGGCGTGGCAGCGCCGGCATTCCGCGCGTGGCGGCATTCTTGCGCGTCATGCGCGAGGCGTTTGCCGAGTTCGATTCTCATGAGCTCACGGTGCTTCATGCCAACACGGGGCAAAACCCCGTGCATCGCCGCGGTTGGTAAGGACCTGAACTCTGGGGCTGAACCCGATCGGCATCGATCGACGGCCAGTTCTAGCTAACTCCTGCTGTCCGAAGCCGTTGCTCAGAGAGAAGCATCATACCAGAAGGCCACTCGCGGGGAGATCTCCTATGTTGCCGGCGGGCGCAGTGGACTTTCCGCCTTCTTCCGGTCAGTCGGGTCGTGCAGCGGGCCGGCCGACCGGCTTCGCCTCGGACGGGATTGCCAACCCTGCCCAAAGGCGATCCAGTCTGCACCAGGAAGCTGAACAGGCCATAGAACATTCCCGGCATTTATTCACCGCTCCGACGCAGACCTGTACAGCGGAATGACCGCAAGGGTCCACAAGCGAGAATGCCAACGAGCAGCTCCTTGCTCGAGCCTCACAGCGCAAGGAACGGGTGGAGTTATCTCGCTTCAGGCGCTTGGCAGGCGCCGAGTAAGGAGCTGCCGGCGAGCCTTCTTCAGATCGGTCGCCAGTTTTATTTTCTCTCTCAAAACGAGGATTTCGGAATATTCCTTTTGGATCTCTGGGCGGGTGCGGAGTGCTTCAAGCTGCTGGGCGGTCAGTTTCAATATCGCGGCAATATGCGTACTCTGGATGTGGTGCATGGCAATCAAATCCGCTGTTGGAAAAACGGAACGATACAGCGAACTGCGGTGCGGCGTCGCTGGAAATAAACAGCCAGCCTTACTGTCGTTTTTTGCAGCGCGTCACTGCCCTCGTCAGGTAGGGGGCTGCCGTCTGCTGAAAATGAACTTCTTGACTGCATCAATCGTGCGAGCAAGTTGTCGCGGCCGGCGCCTAAGCGGCGGAGTGACTAGCACAACGAAGAGCACGTTCAGCAGCAGCCAGCAGCCGACCGCGATGAAAATGTACTTCATAACTCCTCAAGGGTGCCCTCGGAAGAGCACTGCAAGAAGAGCGGCAGCAACGACCGCCAGCCAGATCATCGAAACAACGAAGCTGGCGAAATGCCAATCTACGTCGCGGCGCCTGGGCTGCATTGTGTCTCCTTCCGGAGGCCGTGTGTCGTCGTCTCAGCGGCCTCTATCGTCCTTGCCGTTGGGGCTGCCGTCTCCGCCGCCGTTGCCCCAGCCGTTGTTACCGTGATGGTGATGGTCGTGGTGGACCGCGCCTGCGCCCGACTTCGCGATTGCATCCGATGTGAGGGATGTCGACAGGAGTAGGGTGATGGCTGGAGGCGTCACCGCCGCGAACCTTCCGCAGGTTTTTAAGAACTCGCGACGGTCGTCCTGATCCGGCATGCGTTTTCTCCGTCCAGAGGTAAGCCCAAAAATTAAATCACAATAACTAAATTAAATCAATTTAATTTGGTTCCAGAAGAAAGCGGCCCGCCGACTCGTCCACGCCTTCAGGGGCAGCTCGACGCGCGAGAGTCCGCTGTGGTCACAAGCCGCGGATCACGCCCAAGGTGGGAGCTTCCGCTTTGCCTTGGTAAGCCCGACGTTTACGAGGTCACGTCCTAGGCGAGAGCGGCTTCGACCGTTCGGCTCGGCGTCAGGCCAAGAGCAAGTCAGGAACTGGTCCAAGCGTTGCGGATTAGCTCTGTCGCCCGGACTGAGTGCCCCTATCGAGACGGTTATGGCGAGCGAGCGCAATACATTCCTCGGCGTCGCGGCGTGCGACCTTGCTCTGCCTGTTCCGCTGACTCTTGGCGAAGCCGACATTGTCATCTTCGGAGCTGCGGATGCCACGCCGCATTTGAAGGGCAGGACGAGCCATGCCGCGAACGGCCCAGCGGCCATTCGCAATGCGTTGCGCGTTTACCAGACCGACCTTGCCAGGTGGGATTTCGACCAGGCGGAATCCTGCTCGACCCGGAGCAAATCCGGGTCGTTGATGGCGGCGATCTTGCCACGTCACCCGATGCCCCCGAGCAAAACCGGAATGCAATCAGGACGGCCACCAAAAAGATCCTGAGGTCCGGCGCGGTACCCATGCTGCTGGGCGGAGATGATTCAGTGCCCATACCGTTCTTCGGGGCGTTCGAAGACATGGGCAAGCTGACCATCCTGCAGATCGACGCGCATCTGGATTGGAAGGACCGGCGCGACGGCTCAGCACATACTTTTTCCAGTACGATGCGGCGCGCCAGCGAGTTGCCTTGGGTCGAACGCATTGTGCAGGTTGGTTTACGGGGTATCGGCGGCTCGGGCTCGCAGGAGCTCAGTTGCGCGCGGAATTGGGGCTCCAGGATTTTTACAGCACGAGAGGTCAAAAGCCGGGGCGTTCATGTCGTCCTGAGTGCCATCGAGGAAAACGCGAATTGCCTGATCACGATCGACTGCGACGGCCTGGATCCGTCCGTCATTCCGGGTGTGCTTCTGCCGCAGCCTGGCGGCCTGTCCTATTTCGACGTCATAGACCTGATCGCGGGCGTCGCCTCGAAGGCCAGAATTGTCGGTCTCGATCTGGTCGAATTGGTGCCGGAGCGTGATCTGCAGAATATTGGGGCGATCTGCGCAGCGCGGATCATCTGCAACGCCATTGGATGTGTCGCCAAGCAGAAGCGCTAGCCGACCGGCATGTTTCCGAGCGCCTTCCGGATCATCTCGGCGAGCTGGTTGCGGCGGTAGGGTTTTGTCAGGAGCATGACGCCGTCGTCGAGCTTGCCATGGTGGACGATGGCGTTGTCGGTGTAGCCGGAGGTGTAGAGCACCTTCACGCCGGGGCGGATCGTCGCCACCTTGTCCGCGAGCGCGCGCCCGCTCATGCCGCCGGGGATGACGACGTCGGTGAACAGCAGGTCGAACGGCTGGCCGGCCTGGATCAATTCCAGCGCGGCCTTGCTGTCGGGCGCGGCGACGGTCCGGTAGCCGAGGCTCTGGAGCTGCACGGTGACGAAGTTGCGCACCAGCGGATCATCCTCGACCACGAAAATGGTCTCGGCGCCGCCTTCCGCCTGCGGAGTCGTGGTGGGGGCAACCTCGGCCATGCCTTCGCCCGGCGGCAGATAGAGCTTGATCGTGGTGCCGTGGCCTTCCTCGCTGTAGATCTTGATGTGGCCGCCGGACTGCTTGACGAAGCCGTAGACCATGGAGAGGCCGAGGCCGCTTCCCTTGCCGACCTCCTTGGTGGTGAAGAACGGCTCGAACGCCTGCTGCTGCACCTCGGCCGGCATGCCGGTGCCGGTGTCGCTGACGGCGAGCATCACGTAAGGGCCGGGCCGCACGTCGGGATTGTTTTGCGCATAGGCCTGGTCGAGCACGACGCGGTGGGCCTCGAGTAGCAGCTTGCCGCCGTTCGGCATGGCGTCGCGGGCGTTGATTGCCATGTTGAGCAGAGCATTGGTGAGGCGGGACGGATCGATGTGCGCGGTCATCTGCCCCTGTTCGAGCACGGTCTCGATCTCGATCTGCTCGCCGAGAGTGGGGCGCAGCAGTTTCGCGATATCCGCGACCGCGCCGTTGATCTCGACGTTGCGCGGCTGCAGCGGCTGCCTGCGCGCAAAGGCGAGCAGATGCTGGATCAGCTCGGCGCAGCGTTCGGCGGCCTCGTCGATCAGGCGCGCCACGCGCTGGAGCTCGGGCTGCTGCTTCAGGCTTGCCACCAGCGTCTCGGTATTGCCGGAGATCACGGTCAGCATGTTGTTGAAGTCGTGCGCGACGCCGCCGGTGAGCTTGCCGATCGCATCCAGCTTCTGTGACTGGTACAATTGCCGCTCGGTCTCGCGCGACGTGGTCGCGTCGTGATAAACCAGCACCGCGCCGGAGACGTTGCCTTGCCCGTCCAGCATCGGCCGGCCGCTGATCATGAGATGGCGGGAAGGATTGCCGCTGTGCGGGCGGACGATCATCTCCATATTCTCGAACGGCTCGCCGCGCAGCACGCGTGCCGACGGCAGCTCGTCGGGCTTGAGCGGGGTGACGCCGTCGCCGTGAAACACGCTGGACAGCGCGCGCAGATTGCGCAGGTTCATGCCGGTCCGGTGCAGCAGCATGCGCTCCGCGGCGGGATTGGACAGAAGGACATTGCCTTCGGCATCGATGACCAGCACCGCCTCCGCCATGCTGTGAAACGTGCTCTGGAGTACGTTGACCGACAAGCGCAGCTCGTCATGCGCGGTGACCAGATGCTCGGTGCGCTCGGCCACTGCGGCCTCGAGCTGCTGCTTGGCGGCCGTAGTCTCCAATAGCGTGCTCTTGAGTGCGCCCTCGGTGCGCCGGCTCTCACGCATCATCATCACGACCAGCAGCAGGATCACCAGCGCGCCGGCGACGTCGATGCCGAGCAGCACGATGCCGGTGCGGCGCGAATCCTGGGAGCGCGCCGCGAGCAGTCGTTCTTCCTCTGCGCTCAAATGATCGAAATTGCCCATCACCGTGTCCATGAGGCCACGGCCCTCGCCCTTGCCCTGGACCGCGGCAATCCCGGCCTGATCGTTTCCGGCGCGCAGGCGCATCACTTCGGCGGCGATCTCAATCCGGCGCAGCGCCAGCGGCTCGGTGCCCTCGAGCAGCGCGACATGTTCGGGAGTGTCGCGCACGCTGCGCTTGAGATCGGCGAGTGCCGGTGCGATCCGGGCGTGCACCGCCTGGAATTCTTCGCTGAAGCTCGAGTTGCGATAGATCTCGTAGCCGCGTGCGGCGCTCTCGGCACTGCGCATCAGCACGCGCAGGTCGGAGATCTTCTTCAGCACCTCGACTGTATGATTGACCCAGGCCGCATCGGACCGTGACTTGACGTCGAGGCCGATCGAGGCTGCGGTGATGATCAGGAGGATGGCAAGTCCAGCACCGAGAATGACGCGCTGCGTTGGGATCAAGGGGCTTCTTTCTTGTCCTTCGGCTGTGAGCCATCGCCCGGCTCGGCGATGCATTCCCGGATCGTGGTCAGCAGCGCGTCCGGCGTGAACGGCTTGCGCAGGCAGCGGGTCGCGCCGAGCTCCAGCGCCATCCGGAGGAAGTCGGGAGAGGGCGAGGCGGACGACGCGAAGGCGTAGCCGGACATCGCGATCAGCGGAACCGCCGGCGCGCGCTCGTGAAAGATGCGAATGGACTCGAAGCCGCGCATGTGCGGCATGAAGATGTCGACCAGCATCACGTCGAAATTCTGAGTTTCGAGCGCAGCCAAACCCGTTTCTCCGCCGTCAGTCAACGTGACGTCGAAGCCCTGACGTTGGAGGAGGACCTCGATGGTCGCGCCGACCATCGGATCGTCATCAACCACGAGAATGCGCGGCATGACACTTCCCAGTCATCGAAGTCCCCACAGCCAAGTTGATACAGGTGAATCGCGCGTCGGGTCAATTTGGGATTGGATAAGGGTGGATATGCACGGTGCGGTGAATAGAGGTCCACTCGCATCGATTGTGCGCGGCATCGCCGATGACGAATACGAGGCGAGCGACACAGGTGACGTGCCTGAATGAAAAAAGCGCCGCATCGCTGCGACGCCTTCTTCTTCAAGTGCTGCAGGTCGTGTTACGGGCAGGGATGACGCTGGCCGTCATAGCCGAGATAGGTGCCCGACGCCGGATCGTAGGACTTGTAGCGCTGCGCGCAGTAGCCCGCGGAATCGCCACCGCTATCGGGCACGACTGCCACTGACGGTTCGTCATAGTAGCTGTCGCCATAGTAGTAGGGATCGTCATAATACCCGCCGCCGTAATAGGCGTAGGAGCCGAGTCCGCCGATCGCAGCACCCGTTGCGAAGCCGGGCCAGAAGCCGCCGCCGTGACGGTGATGCCAGTGACGACCACTCCAATTGCCGCTACCGCCCTGCCAGTTGCCCGCAGTCGCGACGCTGCGTGTCCCGCTGTAGGACGGCGAGAAGGCCTGTCGGCTAGCCATGCCGCCTACGAAGCTGCCACCGCCGGGACGTACCGCTGCGCCGGCGGCGAAATTGCCACCGCCGCCGCCGATCCGCGCGCCGCCGAAATTGCCGCCGCCCATGCGGGCGCCGCCACCACCAAAGTGAGCCCCGCCACCACCGAAGTGAGCGCCGCCGCCGCCGAAGTGGGCACCGCCACCTCCGCCGCCGCCGCCAAAGTGTGCTCCGCCTCCAACCGCTGCGGCCCGACTTTGGGCAAAGCTCGGCGTCGCCAACGGGAGAACCAGCGCCACTGCCGCAGCCGCGCTCAAGACTTTCAGACTTTTCATGATCAAAACTCCTTTTCCCGGAAGCAAACCCCATGAAAGGGCCGGAGTTCCTGGGATCACGGGGGTTTGCGTGCGACGAAAAGTTTTCATGGCGACGCTGTATCCGGCATGAACGGATCGCGTCCGATTTGCGGCAGCGTTCCGTGCCGGTAGACCGCATCTACAGCGGGGCACCGCCGCCCGCGCCGAACTGGACATTTCGCCGTCCGGATGGCATCAGGACCCGACGAAGCAGGGCCCTTGCCGCATGAAACAGTTCTTCCTCAAGTTTTTCACCTGGTGGAATGGCCAGACGTTTGGCACCCAACTCTGGACCAAGCGCTACGGCGAGCTGGTCGGCCAGGACGAGCAGGGCAACCTCTATTATCGCACCCGTGGCGGGGTGATCGACCCGACGCTCGGCTTCGAGCGGCGCTGGGTGGTCTATAACGGCTATGCCGAGGCCAGCCGTATCCCGCCGTCCTGGCACGGCTGGATGCATCACACCGTCGACGTGCCGCCGACACAGGACAATTACCAGCCGCGCGAGTGGGAAAAGCCGCACCAGCCCAACCTCACCGGCACGGCGAACGCCTATCGTCCCTCGGGCTCGACGCTCGCCAGCGGCAAGCGGCCGAAGGCGACCGGCGACTATCAGCCCTGGACGCCCAGCTAGGCGTCTGATCCCGGTCTCAATTCTTGTCGTGGAAGTGGATGCGCCCGCATCCGCCTCGCTTTGCTGTGGACAACGGGAACAGCGGGGATGAGTCCCGCGCGCTGATTGCAGCCACGCGAGCGATGCGGCTCAATGATCGCATCTTACGGAGATGGGAGACCATCGCGTTCGGTTCGGGCAACAGTTCGCGACTGTCCCGAAATGCAGCGGCCGCCGACCAGGACTCGATCGGGAGATAGGCCCCCGGTCTGGAAGCTCCGAAATCGCCCGATGAAATGTGCAGCCGCCGTAAGACAGGAAAGGCCGCTCGGGAAACCGGGCGGCCTTTTTCTGTTGGGGCTTGTGGATGTCTCGTGCCCCGGACGCAGCGCAGCGCTTCTCCAGCGATGCGCTGCAGAGCCGGGGCCCATGCATCAGCACCCGCGTGGCTTCCTGGGTCCCGGCTCTGCGGAGCGTCACTGCGTGCCGCGCCGCGTCCGGGACACGCGAGCAACTACATCACCCGTTCCGCCGCCCGTTGGACGGCTTCGAGACGGCGGACCTGGTTCGGCGCGATCCGTTGCTTGACCTGCTCCAGCACGTCGGCTGACGCAGTATCCGGCGAACCGGAATTGAACGGAGGCGCCGGATTGTATTCGATCCCGAGTTGGATCGCTTCCGCCGTCGTGCGGTCGACCAGGATCGACACCAGCGTCAGCGCGAAATCGATTCCGGCGGTGACACCGCCGCCCGTAACGCGATTGCGGTCGATGCAGACGCGCGTCTTGGTCGGCGTCGCGCCGAACTGGCCCAGCATCTCCATCGCGCTCCAATGCGTGGCGGCGCGGTAGCCCTTCAGGAGGCCGGCAGCGCCGAGCGCCAGCGATCCCGTGCAGACTGAGGTGACATACTTGGCGCCTTCGGCCTGCCTGCGCAGGAAATTGAGCACCTCCTCGTCATTGAGCAGATCGTCGGTGCCGCGGCCGCCGGGCACGCAGATCACATCGAGCTGCGGGCAACCGGCGAACGTCATGGTCGGTGTCAGCGTCAGCACGGTATCGCTCGGCACCGGCTCGATCCGTTTCCAGATCAGATGCAGCTTCGCGCCCGGCAGAGACGAGAACACCTGCAACGGGCCGGTGAAGTCGAGCTGGGTGACGCGCGGAAACACCAAGAGACCGATCTGGAGCGGGGACGACATGCGAGCCTCCAATTATGAGCTTGACGGAAGCAGCCTCTCATGATGCCCTTCCATCCAAAATGGCGTATTTCCCTCGCTTTCGGACATGACCATGATCGGCATCCTGATCTTCCCGGACTTCCAGTTGCTCGATGCGGCCGGCCCGATCTCGGTGTTCGAGATCGCGGCGCGCTGCACGGGCAAGACGACGACCGGAATCCGGGTGCTGGCGGTGAACGCGGGGCCCGTGCGCAGCTCGTCCGGCGTGGAGATGATGGCGCGCGATTTCAAGTCGGCGAATGCGATCACGACGCTGGTCGTGGCGGGAGGCGCGGGGGTGACGGATGCCGCGCGCTGCGAGGTCACGCGTGCCTTCGTGCAGCGGCTGGCGCGGCGCGGCGTGCGGGTCGCCAGCGTCTGCTCGGGCGCCTATGTGCTGGCCGAAGCGGGTCTGCTCGACGGCCGTCGCGCCACCACGCATTGGGGACGCACGCGGGATTTCGTCGCGCGCTATCCCAAGGTGAAGTTCGAGCCGGACCAGATTTTCACGCGCGATGGCAATGTGTGGACGTCGGCAGGCATCACCGCCGGCATCGACCTCGCACTCGCGATGGTGACCGAGGACGATGGCGAAGAGATCGCGCAACAGGTCGCGCGGCAGCTCGTGCTCTACCACCGCCGCAGCGGCGGCCAGTCGCAGTTCTCGTCACTTCTGGAACTGAAGACGCCGAACGGCCGCTTCGGTGCGCTGCTGTCCTGGGCGCGCGAGAACCTCGACGCCCGCTTGACGGTGGAAGATCTCGCCGACCGCGCCGGCATGAGCGCGCGGCATTTTGCCCGCGCCTTTGCCGCCGAGACCGGCACGACGCCCTCGAAGGCCATCGAGCGCTTGCGCATCGAGGTCGCGCGCGAGCGCGTGCAGTCCTCGCGCGAGGCGATCGAGCTCGTCGCGGAGGCGACCGGCTTCCGCGATCCCGAGCGCATGCGTCGTGCCTTTATCCGCGCCTTCGGTCAGCCGCCGCAAGCGCTGCGGCGCGCGGCAAGGGCCGGGTAGGGAGAATTGATCGAGTTGGAGAGCCCGCTCTAGCGGGTGAGCAGACTTGCATATTGCGCGGCATTCCGCCTTTTGGCCCGGAACGGACCTCGTCAAGCGAATGCACCCGTTGTAGACGATGTCTACAACACGTACCGTCGCCGATACCGATGCAAGGAACTCCAATGACTGATCGAGAAAAGATTCTGATTGCCCTTCGCGAAAAGCCCCTGAAGACTTTCGAAGTCATGAAGCGCGTGAACATCAAGAACCAGGACGACTGTCAATCGCTCCTGTTGAAGATGCGTGACGAAGGCGCCGTGAAGTTCGACATTCACAAGGGACATTGGCGTCCTGCGTGACGACATTCGCCTGGTCACCAGCGGTTCGCGACGGCAGAGCGGGCATGACTTGCGTGTTGGCAAGACTTGCGTGTTGATTCAGCCCGATGCGGCCTTGCCGCCGGTTGCCGCGGCGCCCGAGGCCTGTGCGCGCGCCGTCAAGCGCCGCGCGATCGGCATCAGCATGTAGGGCGCCAGGTGAATGGGAAACTGCGTCATCGCGAAATAGAGCCAGGTGGTGGGCGGCAGCGCGCCGGCGGTCGCGGCGAGCATCAGGCCCAGATTGCGCTGTGACACCATCAGCCCGAGCGCCAGCGCGCGCTCGTAGCCGATGCGGCGGAACAGCAGCGTGGTGACGGCGAGCAGCGTGAAATAAATCGCGAAGGCGAGCGCGGCGAAGCCGATGGTGGAGACCGGCCGGGCGACGAGATCGCTCGCGACGTCGCCCATGATCGCGGTCGCGAAGACCAGCAGGATGACGATGTTGAAGCCGTCGATCGGCTGCCTGTGACGCTGGATCGCGGCCGCGCCGAAGACCTGCCGGATCACGGTCGCCGCGAGCAGCGATGCTGCGAGGATGCCGAGCAGCTTCAAGCCCAGCGCAGGCGGCGAGATGCTGAGCATGCCGTCGAGGAACAGGCTTGCGAACAGCGATGCCGTGAACGGCACCAGCGCGGTCGCGCTCACCAGCGTGACCAGCACCAGCGTGGCGTCGAGGCCCATCAGCGCGGCCAGCGCCGGCGCGGCCATCATCGGCGAGGCCATGCTCTGCAGCATCAATGCCAGGGCAAGGTCGGGCGCGCGCGCCGTGAGCCCGGTGACATGGACGATCAATCCGACGATCACAGGCACGCCGATCATGGTCCAGGCGCTCGCGGTCGCGACCAGCGCCGGCCGACGCAGATGACTGTAGAGTGCGGCGAGATCGACCCGCATGAAGGAGATGCAGAGCAGAACGAAGATCGCCTCGGTGACGAAGGGGCGCAGCAACGCCCCGAGCGGCGGCACCGCGAGCGCAATGAACACGACGGCCGCCACCGCGCGGGTGCCCTGGCCGCCAAGCCATGTCAGCCCGCGCAGGGGGAGGGCGAATATGCTTTGAAGAACGGGCGGCATGGGAGCGGCGTCTCAGCCCAATCCTTTCAGCCACGTGCCGATCTCGCTCACGGCGACATTGGCCTCTCGCAGCAATTTTCCCATGGTGAAGAAGCCGTGGAACTGGCCGGGATAATACTTGGTAGCCACGGGCACGCCCGCTTGCCTCAGCCGCTCGGCATATTCGTTGCCTTCGTCGCGCAGGGGATCGGCACCGGCGGTGAGCACATAGGCCGGCGGCAGGCCGGCCAGGTTCGTCGCCCGTGCCGGCGAGGCGCGCCAGTCGTGGATATCGGCGGCGCCGTTGAGATAATGGTCGCGGAACCAGCGGATCACCGAATGCGTCAGCAGCACGCTGGTCTCGGGCTCGCTGTGGGAGCCGTGCGTCATCGCGAAATCGGTCGCCGGGTAGATCAGCAACTGGCCCGCGATGGCGGGACCGTTGCCATCGCGCGCGGCGAGCGCGACGACTGCGGCGAGATTGCCGCCGGCGCTGTCGCCACCGATCGAAAGCCGGGAGGCGTCGATGCCGAGTTCGCGCGCGTTGGCGGCGACCCATTTGGTCGCGGCGATCGCGTCATCGATGGCGGCGGGAAATTTGTGCTCGGGCGCGAGGCGGTAGTCCACCGAGATCACGATCAGCGCGCCGGCGTCGGCGAGCTGGCGGCAGACGACGTCATGGGAGTCGAGATCGCCGATCACCCAGCCGCCGCCGTGGAAGAACACCAGCGCTGGGGACAAGCCATCATGCCGGCGCGGCTCTTTCGGAACATAGAGGCGTGCGGGAATGGCGCCGTGCGGTGCCGGGATCGACAGCGGCGTGATGCGTGCGAGGTCCGGTGGCTCGGGATTGGTCGCAAAGCGCGCCTGCGCGTAATAGGCCCGCGCTTCCGGCGCGGTCAGGCTCTCGTAGGCGGGCCGGCCGGCCTCCTGGAAGGCCTTGTAGACGGCGGCGGCATCGGGATCGAGCACAACGGGCATGGGAAGCGACCTTGCGGGTTTCTGATTGTTCGTTGGACGTCGTTTTCGGGGGCGATGCCCGCCTGACCCCTGGGAGGAGTGCTCGACTATCCCATCCGGGGGCCGATCTGGCCAGACCGGGCCGGCAAGGGCAGGGGTGCCGCCCTTCCCCCGCCGTATTCGCCGTGTTAACCGGATGGCCTGCGAGCGGCGGTATCCCCTGTAGAATGTCCAGCAAGCCCGATTCGCTGTTGAAGCCGCGCGAGATGTTTCGAACATTTACTCTGACAGGTCTTGCGGCGCTTCTGGCCGCCACCGCACTGACGGCTGCGACGCCGGCGCAGGCGCAGATCGGCACGATCTTCTCCGATCCGCCGCCGCTGCGGCCGCCCGGTAACATTCCGCGTGGCCAGCCCCAGCCGCAGCCGCAGATTCCCGATGACGACGAAGAGGTGCCGGAGCTGCCGCCGCAGGGCCGTGTGCTGCCATCGCGTCCGATGGCGCCGCCGCCGGGTCGGCAGGGCAATGTGATGCCGGGGCCTGTCGAGACCCAGCCTCTGGCGCCGCCGCCCGGTTCTAGCGCCGCTCCGCCAAACCAGCCGCCGCCCGTCGCGGTCGCTCCGACCAATCCGCAAGGCGCCCCGGGTGCGCCCGGTCAACGCCAGCCCCAGCAGAAGGGCGGGCCGGGCGGCGCCGTCCCGCAGACGCCGGCGAGCCTTCAGCCGGGCGACGAGGTCGTCACCGAGCCGCCGGCCCAGAAGATCGTGAACAAGAAAGCGACCTTCTCCGGCCTCGACAAGATCACCGGGCGCATCATCAATTTCGACGAGGAGATTGGCGAGACGGTGCAGTTCGGTGCGCTGCGCGTCAAAACCGACGCCTGCTACACGCGGCCGGCGACCGAGGCCGCCAACACCGACGCCTTCGTCGAGGTTGACGAGATCACCTTGCAGGGTGAGGTGAAGCGCATCTTTTCGGGCTGGATGTACGCGGCAAGTCCGGGCCTGCACGGCGTCGAGCACCCGATCTACGATATCTGGCTCACCGACTGCAAAGAGCCGCAGCAAACGATTGCGACCGCGGCACCGGATCCCGGCACCAAGCCGGCAGCACCGCCGCCGCCCGCGCAGAAGAAGGCCGCGCCCAAGCAGGTGCAGCAGCGTCCGCCGCAGCAATTGCCGCCGATCCAGCAGCAGCAGCCGGCACCGCCGCCGCCGCCACCTCCGCCGCCCGAGCAGCGGCCGGGTCTGTTCGGTATCCCCGGGTTTGGCCGCTAGGCCAATCGCCCCGGGTTTGGCAGGCAATTGCTGATTATTGCCGCGCGGCGATGATCTCGAGCGCGCGTGCACCCGGGATCGCTTCACCGGCGGAGAGCCTCAGGAAATCGCCGGGCTCGCCCGCGAGCGCCTTGTCGAGCAGCGCGGTGTAGCGCCGCCGCGAAATCTCGGCCGCGCCGAAACTCTTCAGGTGCTCGGTGACGTACTGGGTGTCGAGCAGCTCGAAGCCGCCATGGATGAGCCGCGCGACCAGATGCACCAGCGCGACCTTGGAGGCATCGCGCGCGGTGTGGAACATGCTCTCGCCGAAAAAAGCCCGGCCCAGGCTGACGCCGTAGAGCCCGCCGACGAGGTCTTCGCCCTGCCAGGCCTCGACGCTGTGGCAATGGCCGAGCTCGTACAGCCCGCCATAGAGGTCGCGGATGCGCTTGTTGATCCAGGTGTCCTCCCGCCCGGCCTGCGGCGCGGCGCAGCCGGCGATCGTGGCCTTGAAGGCGGTATTGACGGTCACACGAAATGAATCCGAACGCAGGGTGCGCGCGAGCCGCGAGGCCACGCGAAATCCGTCGAGTGGGATGACGCCGCGCAACTCGGGCTCGACCCAGAACAGGGTCGGATCATCGGCGCTTTCGGCCATCGGAAAGATGCCGCAGGCATAGGCGCGCAGCAGCACGGCTGGCGTGATTTCAGATGGGGCAGAGTCGCGCGAAGTCATGGCTCGCGACAATAGCAGGATCGCAATGCGGTTGCGATGGGCGGGAGCAGATCAGTTCGCTGCGGCAGCAGCCGGCTTGTCGGCGGCAGCCGGGACACGGCGGAACCTCAACATGATTCGGGTTCCGGAATGGGTGGGGTCGCGCTCGACCGAAGCGTCGAGCTTGGTGGCCATGGCAGCGACGATGCGCTGGCCCATGCCGGTGGAGCGCGGATCGGCCTTGACGTTGTCGCCGACGCCATCGTCGCTGATCGACAGCAGGAGATCGTCGCCCTGCGAGGTCAGCTCGACATGGATCGGGCCGGCGCCGTCAGGGTAGGCGTATTTCACCGCGTTCATCACCAGCTCGTTGACAATGATGCCGACGGCGACCGCACGGTCCGGATCGATCTCGATCGGTTCGGCCTTCAGCGTCAGGCGCGACATCCGGTTGCCCTCGGCCGACCGCCTGAGATCCTCGAGCAGCGAGTCCAGATATTGGTTCAGGACCACGCTCTTCAGGTCCTGCGAGGTGTAGAGGCGGCGGTGCACCTGCGCGACCGCGGCGACGCGGCCCATCGCATTGGTCAACGCAGCCTTGACCTCGTCCTGCGCGGCGGAGCTGGCCTGCAGGTGCAGCAGGGAGGCGATGATCTGCAGCGAGTTGCCGACGCGGTGGTTGACCTCGCGCAGCAGCAGTTCGCGTTCGGCTGCAAGAGCAGCGTAGCGGTCGCGCGAGGCATGGATCTCGGCTTCGGCTTCCTCGCGCGCCTTCTGCAATTCGGCCTGGCGCAGCGCGCCCTCGGCCGCGACGTGAAGCAGGGGGATGAAGTCGCCCTTGACGTCCTTGACGAGATAATCGGCCGCGCCCGCCTTCAGCGCCGTCACCGCAATGCTGGAATCCTGCGACGCCGTGACGAACACCACCGGCGGCGCGCCTGGGATCGCCATGATCTGCTCCAGCGTCTCCAGTCCGTCGAGGCCTGGCATGTACTGATCGAGCGCCACGACGTCGATGCCGCCGTCAATGCTGTCCTGCGCACCCGCGCGGCGGATGAGCTCGAGGCCTTCCTCGCCGCTCGCGGCGTGAACGACCTTGAAGCCGCGCCGTGTCAGGCCGCGATCGACCAGGCGCGCAAGCGCCCCGTCGTCGTCGATGTAGAGCAATGTGGGCATGCGCTGGTTCATGAGGCGGCGGGCGGGACCTGGATGACCGAGAAGAACAAGCCGAGCTGCCGGATGGCATTGGCGAAATTCTCGTAGTTCACGGGCTTGGTGATGTAGACGTTGCAGCCGAGCTCGTAGCAGCGTTTGATTTCCTGGGAATCGTCGGTGGTGGTCAGCACCACCACGGGCGAGGCCTTCAGATATTTGTTCTCCTTGATCTGCTTCAGAATGTCGATCCCGGTCATGTCGGGGAGGTTGAGATCGAGCAGGATCAGGAGCGCATTGCCCTTCTGCACGAGCCCGCTGCCATCGGGGCCGAACAGATGTTTCATCGCGTCCGTGCCGTTGGCAAAGGAGATGATCTCGTTGTTGACGCCGGACCTACGGATGTTCCGCTCGATCAGCCGCGCGTGTCCTTCGTCGTCCTCGATCATGATGATGCTGACGGGTTGGGTCATTGATCCGCGTTCCGGTTGCTGGCGTTCCAGGTGATGGGCAGCGTGATGGTGAAGGTACTGCCCGTATTCAGTTCCGATGATACCGACATGGTGCCGCCGAGGCGACGCACAAGTGCACGCACATGCGCAAGACCGATGCCCTGACCGGGCTTGTCCTGGGTTCCGGCGCGGCGAAACAGGTCGAAGATCCGCTGGTGGTCCTTGGGGTCGATGCCGCGGCCGTTATCGCTGATCTCGAAGATAGCGTAGCCGAGCTTGGTGCGCCCGCGAATTCTGATCTCGCCGGCGACGCCGGGCTTGAGATATTTGATGGCGTTGTCGATCAGATTGGAGAAGATCTGCTCCAGCGCCAGGCGGTCGCTGACGAGATCCGGCAGCGGCGCGACATGGATGTCCGCCTGCGCCTCGGCGGCCTGATGCGCCAGCGTCGACACGATGGCTTCGATCAGCTCGCGCGTGTCGATCTTCTGCGGCTGGAACTCGCGCCGACCCTCGCGGGTGAGATTGAGGATCGCCGAGATCAGGCGGTCCATCTTGGCGATCGACGACTTGATGAAGCCCAGCGCTTCGGAAAAATCCTCTGACAGCTGCTTGTCCGGACCTTCGAGTGCGATCTCGCCGTCCGGCAACGGCGGCCCGTCGGCCGGGACATGGGTGAGGCTGCCGATACGGCGGAAAATGTCGCCGCCGAGCTCTTCGAGCTCGCTGGTAAAGCCCATGATGTTGACGAGTGGCGAGCGCAGATCGTGGCTGACGATATAGGCAAAGCGCTGGATCTCGTTGTTGGCTTCGCGCAGATCGCCCGTGCGTTCGTCGACCACGGCCTCCAGATTGACATTGGCATCGCGCAGGCGTCCCTCGGCATCGTCGCGGGCAAGGGCCGAGCGCCGCACCAGCCAGATCGAGATCAGGGCCAGCAGCACGACGAGGCCGGAGCCGATGCCGGTCATCGACGCGGCCAGGGTCTGGCTGTGGTCCGAATTGACCGTTCGGAGCCGGAACAGCCGTTCTTCTTCCTGGATCATCCCGGTCGCGACATTGGCGATCGCGGCCGTGGTGTCCGTGGAGGCGATCTCGCGGACCAGTGCTGCGGCCTTCTCCGGCTCGCCCTTCCGGATGAAATCCATCTCCTGCACGAACTGGCCGAGCCTGGTCTCGATCGCCGCGCTCAGCTTCTCGATGCTTTGGCGTTGCTCCGGATTGTCGCCGATCAGGCGCGTGAGCCTGTCGAGAGCCGGGATGATCGCTGCCACGGCCTTGTCATGGTCGACCTTGAAATCCTCGCCTTGTGTCAGAAGGTAGCCCCGGGCGGTGCTCTCGGCGCGGCGGATTTCCAGCAGGAGCGCGTTGATCTGGTTCTCCGCCTCGATGGTGTGAATCACCCATTTGCTGTCGTCTCTCGCCTTGTTGACGAGGTAGACGGAGCCGGCGCTGATCACGGTCAGCACCAGCAGTCCCGCTGCGAACAGCAGGATCTGCCAGAATGTACGCCGTCGCTGCGCGTCAGCGATCACGACGGTCTCGCTCGATCAGGATTGCGGACTTCAAAACGCCCCCTCGGAACTGTCCCCATCGTGCCAAACGCGATTGGGGCCAAAGGGTTCCATAGGCAGGGACGGCTACTTCGGGGCGGGTTCCGCCTTGCCGGCAAGATATTGTTCCAGCCAGTGGATGTGATAGTCGCCGTTGATGATGTCGTCTTCGCGCACCAGAGCGCGGAACAGCGGCAGGGTGGTCTCAATGCCCTCGACCACCATCTCGTCCAGCGCCCGGCGCAGCCGCATCAGGCACTCGCCGCGGGTCTTGCCGTGCACGATCAGCTTGCCGACCAGCGAGTCGTAATAAGGCGGGATCGTGTAGCCCTGATAGACCGCGGAATCGATCCGCACACCGAGCCCGCCGGGCGGGTGATATTGCGTGATGCGGCCGGGCGAAGGACGAAAGGTCTCCGGATTCTCGGCGTTGATGCGGCACTCGATCGCGTGGCCGATGACCTGGACCTCTTCCTGCTTCGCCGGCAGGTCGCCGCCGGCGGCGATGCGGATTTGCTCCAGCACGAGGTCGATGTCGGTGATGCTCTCGGTGACGGGATGCTCGACCTGGATGCGCGTGTTCATCTCGATGAAGTAGAACTCGCCGTCCTCGAACAGGAATTCAATCGTGCCGACGCCGAGATATTTCATCTCGCGCATCGCCTTGGCGCAGGTCTCGCCGATCTTGGCGCGTGCAGCCGCGGTCAGCACGGGCGAGGGGCCTTCCTCCCAGACCTTCTGGTGGCGTCGCTGCAGCGAGCAGTCGCGTTCGCCAAGGTGGATCGCGCCGCCGCGGCCGTCGCCGAGGATCTGAATCTCGATGTGACGCGGCTTCTGCAGATATTTCTCGAGGTAGACAGAGGCATCGCCGAAGGCGGATTTGGCCTCGTTGGCCGCCGTCGACAGCGCGACCTGAAGATCGGCCTCGCTCTCGGCCACCTTCATGCCGCGACCGCCGCCGCCTGCCGCGGCCTTGACCAGCACGGGGAAGCCGATCTTCCTGGCGATCGCCATCGCGTCGTCGTTGGGGCCGACCCCTCCGTCGGAGCCGGGCACCACGGGAATGCCGAGCTTCTTGGCCGTCCTCTTGGCCTCGATCTTGTCGCCCATCAGGCGGATGTGCTCGGCCTTCGGGCCGATGAAATGCAGATTATGCTCGGCGAGGATTTCGGCGAAGCGCGCGTTCTCCGACAGGAAGCCGTAGCCGGGATGCACGGCATCGGCACCGGTGATCTCGCAGGCCGCGAGCAGCGCGGGGACGTTGAGATAGCTGTCCTTGGACGCCGGCGGTCCGATGCACACGCTCTCGTCCGACAGGCGCACATGCATGGCATCGGCGTCGGCGGTGGAGTGCACGGCGACGGTCGCAATCCCGAGCTCCTTGCAGGCCCTGAGGATGCGAAGGGCGATCTCGCCGCGATTGGCTATGAGGATCTTGTCGAACATGGTGTCCTTATTGGACTGACGCGCGGAAAGCGGCGAGGGCGATGAGGTCGCCCTCGACCGTCACTCAATAATCACGAGCGGCTCGCCGTACTCGACCGGCTGACCGTCCTCGATCACGATCTGCGTCACCGTGCCGGCGCGCGGCGAGGGGATCTGGTTCATGGTCTTCATGGCTTCGATGATCAATAGCGTCTGGCCGACCGAGACCTTGCTGCCGACCTCGATGAACGGCTTGGCGCCGGGCTCCGGCGCCCAATAGGCGGTGCCGACCATCGGCGAGGTCACGGCGCCGGGATGCTTCGACAGGTCGGCAGCGGCAGGCGCGGCGGCAGCTGCGGCCGCCGGGAGGGCAGCGGGAGCGGCCGCCATCTGCATCGGCATGGTCGCGGCGACGCTGATGTTGCGGGCGACGCGCAGGCGCAGGCCGGCACGCTCGATCTCGATTTCGGTGAGGCTGGTCTCATCGAGCAGCAAGGCGAGCTCGCGGACGAGGGCGGAATCCTCGCTGGAAAACTTTGCGGCTGCTTTGTCGTCTGGCTGGCGCGCCATGTTGTTTGATCCGAATGTTCTGTGTGAAGGGGGAGCGTCAGGCTTTGGGCTTGATGCCGAGCTTGGCGGCAAGGCCCTGAATGGCAAGGCGGTAGCCCTCGATGCCGAAACCGCAGAGCGAGGCGAAGGCCGCGCGCGCGGTGTAGGAGTGATGACGGAAATTCTCGCGGGCGTGAATGTTGGTGACGTGCACTTCGACCGTCGGGATCTGCACCGCGAGGAGCGCGTCGTGCAGCGCGATCGATGTGTGCGAATAGCCGCCGGCATTGATGATGATGCCCTTCATCTTGCGGGCGTGTGCCTCGTGGATGAAGTCGATCAGCTCGCCTTCGCGGTTGGATTGCCGGCAGTCGGCCTTGAGGCCGAACGTGGCCGCCGTCTCCCGGCACAGCGCCTCAACGTCGGCCAGCGACGCATGCCCGTACTTCTCGGGCTCGCGCGTCCCCAACATGTTGAGGTTCGGCCCGTTCAGGACAAGGATCGTGTCGGTTGCTGGTTCGGCCATTCCAATCCCGCAAGAGGTGCTTCGGCGTGGCGGGGGTTATAGGTAACAAAGCGCGTGAGGGGAAGCCTTGAAGGACCTCCGAGGTGGCTTCAGATGCCTCATCCGGGGTGCAAAAATCTGTGCGCAAGCTACGGAAATTGCTTGTTAACCAGTCCGAAGCATGGCTGCCGGCCGAACGGCAAAGGGGCGGGCATTGCTGCCCGCCCCCGATGGTTGCCGGGTATCGTCTTACGTGTTCAGGACAGCCACGATCTCATAGGTGTCCGGATTGACGATCACGATCTCGTCCTTGACCAGGACGTAGCGATAGGTCCGCCATTCCGGATAGATCGTCACGACACGGGACGGCAGGGTGTGCAGCTCGACGCCCTCGCGCGGAATGCGAGTGCCGACCGAGATCGAGAAGTTCACGTTCGTCACCGGACGCACATGCTCCTCGCGGATCACCGAGGTGATCTGCGTGCGTTGCTCGGTCGAGAGCTTGGCGCCCGCGCCGGCCTGACCGACCGTCGTGTTGGTGCTGCTCTGACCCTGCGCATTCTGGTTGGTGCTGGTGCCGGTCTGGCCCTGAGCGTTCTGGTTGGTGCGCGTCTCGGTACCCTTCTGGTTCTCGGCATTGTTGGTGCTGCTGGTGCCGCTCTTGGCGCCCTCAGCCTTCATGTCCTTCTGGTCCTTGGCGCCGGTCTTGCTCGAGTCCTTGCTCGTGTCCTGACTCATGCTCTTGGACTTGTCCTGCTGACCCTGCGCGCGTTCGTCGGTGCGCTGGCCCTTGGTAGCGCCGGACTTGTCCTCAGCCGCGTTCTTGTTCATCTCGCGGCCGGAGTGCTCGTCCTTGGTCGCGCCGGAGGATTTGTCCTCGGCGGACGTGCCGGATTTCATGCTGCTGGAGCCACCAGCCTGGCCGACGGTGCCCTTCTCATGGGCGGATTCCTTACCCATCGAGCCGCCGCGTTCGGCGGCGCCGCCGGAAGGCTGCGAATGCTGCATCTGCGCACCACCGGCGCCGCCACCGCTGTCGCGGTTCATGGTGCCCTGTGCGTTCGCCAGACCGGTGCCCGCGACGAGCGCGAGTGTGGCAACCGAGATCATAAAGCGGTTAGACATGGAATTCTCCTCACGTGTTCAATTGCGTCATTGCCCGCGCCGACAACGAAAGGAGATTTGAGTTGTTCCGGAACTTCGGTGGTTCCGGGGCTTTTGTTTGTTGAATGCCAGATGAATGCGCGCGCCAGATTTCGGCGCAATGAAAAGGCCGGCGTTTCAGCCGGCCTTTTGCATGCGTGAGTTGTAGAGCAGATCGCTTATCAGCAAGTCGCCTTGTCAGCAGGTCGCCTTGTTAACAAGTCGGCTAATTAGCAAGTCGCTTTGCCGCAGCGGGCCACAGCGATCTTTTCCTTCAGGCTTTCGACACCGACGGCGCCGACAACGATCTGCTTGCCGATGACATAGCTCGGCGTGCCGTTCATCCCCATCGCTTCGGCGAGTTTGAAGTTCTCCTCGATGGTGGTGCGTACCTCGGCGCTGCCGATGTCCTTCTCGATCTTCGCGACGTCGAGGCCGGCTTCCTTGGCCGCCTGAAGTGCGCGCGCCTTGTCGGCCGCCCCACGACCGCCGAGCAGCTTCTGGTGGAAATCGAGATACTTCTTGCCGGAGGGATCTTGCATGCGCACCGCGACGGCGACCTGGGCTGCTTCGACCGAGCCCTGGCTCAGCACCGGAAACTCCTTCAGCACCACCTTCAGCTTCGGATCGGCCTTCATGAGGTCGAGCATGTCGCCCATCGCGCGCTTGCAGTAGCCGCAATTGTAGTCGAAGAACTCGACGAAGGTGACGTCGCCGTCCTTGTTGCCGAGCACGACCTGGCGCGGCGAATTGAAGATCGCATCGGAATTCTGGGCGACGCTGGCTTCGTGCTTCTGCGTCTCAGCCGCGGCCTGGCGCTTGGTGAGCTCGGTCATCGCTTCCTCGAGCACCTCGGGATGGGTGACGAGATAGTTCTTGACGATCGCCTCGATATCCGTGCGCTGGGCATCGGAGAAGCTGTCGGCCGACGCGGGCACGGCTGCGCCGAACATGGCGAGCGCAAACAGCGCGGGAGCAAGCAGGCGCAGCGAAGGCATAGGCAAATCCTCTTATCCAAAGCAGGTTTCGGAAAACGTCCCGGCGGACTTAAGCTCGGTGTCGTGACGTCGTTTCGTAAGGCGTCGTGGCGTAAGGCGTCGTTCTGGTCAGTTGCGCGGCGGTTTCGACGCCACGATGTCGTCGGCCTTGACCCATCCGGGTGTGCCGACGGCGAAACGGGTTTTCGCGCGCGTCGCAAGCTCGCGGGCGGTCTTGTTGTCGCCGCGCAGATAAGCGGCCTGCGCCGACGCCAGATCGGCCTCGGCATAGTCGCCCTTCCGGCCATAGGCCATCGCGAGCTGCATGTAGCCGAGCACGGCCTCCGGTTCCCGTGCCACCGCGGCCCGGAGAATCCGAACGGCGTCATCGGTGTAGGCCTTATTATCGGACCCAACCAGAGCCTGCCCAAGTAACATCTCGATGAGGGGCGCGTTGTTCGAAAGTGCGACAGCCTTGCGCAGGGCCGGAATCGCCTCGGCCGGCTTGCCGCCCTCCAGCAGGGCCTGGCCGCGCACCTCGTAAAAATACGCATTGTTGGGCTGGACCTGGATCAGCGCGTCAATCTGGGTGAGCGCGCTGCGCAAATCCCCATGCAAATAGGTGCTGATGGCGCGGGCGTAGCGCGCCGGCAGGCTGTCGTTGGTCAGGGGATAGCGGCGGTACACCGTCTCCGGCCGTTCCATGAAGGCGGAGATCTTGGCGCGCACCATGTCGTGGCGCAGCTGAAGCGCGGGATCGTCCTTCTTGTCCCAATAGGGGCTGGCGCTGGCGAACTCCTGCAGTGAAGCGACGCGCTCGGCGGGCATCGGGTGCGACTGGAGATAGGGATCGGCGCCCCGTGCTGCGAACAGGCTCTCGCTGGTGAAGCGCTTGAAGGTCTCGTACATGCCCTTCGGCGACTGCTGGGTCGCCGTCAGGAATTTCACGCCGGCGCGATCGGCGTTCTCCTCCTGCTGCCGCTGGTAGGACAGCAACGTACGGCGGATCATCTCCTGCGGGCCGGCGAGGGCGGCGGCTCCCGCATTGGCAAGGCCATTGTTGCCGGCGCTGCCGCTGCCGCGGGTGCTGCCCACGGCCATCGCGCCGGCGCCGAGCAGCATGGCGATGATCATCTGGGTCTGGGCATTGGCGAGCTGCTCGCGCAGCTTGGACAGATGGCCGCCGGCCAGATGCCCGGTCTCGTGCGCGAGCACGCCGATGATCTGGTTCGGCGTCTCCGACTGGAGGATCGCGCCGTAATTGACGAAGATGCGGCGGCCGTCGGCGACGAACGCGTTGAACGAGCCCTCGTTGACGATCACCATCTGGATGTTCTGCTTCTCCAGACCGGCGACGCGCAGGATCGGGCGGGTGTATTCGCGCAGCAGCTGCTCGGTCTCGGTGTCGCGCAGGACCGGCGGCCCCTTGGCCTGCGCATGCGCGGCCGAGAACGGCGTCAGCGCGATCGCAGCCGCCGCGAGGAGGGAGATGAGGGCGGTGGCCTTCTTGCGCAATGCGATCTGGAACAACATCAAGCGGTCTGGGTCAAAGGATCTTGTCAGCAGGCTGGTCAAGCATTCTTGGTCGAGCAGTTCAGTGATTGGTTTTGGCGATTGGCGGCGGACCGGATACGCGATATGCCCTTTTGAGCCGTTCCCCTTATGAGCCGTACAATGCGGCCAGTCTGGGGCGCAAGAACCCCGTTCTCAGGCCGGACGGATCAGTCCGCCAGCGAATAGCAGAAATCGATGCACGATGCGACCTTGAGGAACCGGTTGGGGCAGTGGCTTGAGCCCTCCCGCCGTAGCGATGTTCCCCCGTTCATGGTGATGGACGTGATGGCCGCGGCGGCCCGGATCGAGGCGGCCGGGGGCCATGTCATCCACATGGAGGTTGGCCAGCCCGCCGCCGGCGCGCCGAAGACCGCGATTGCGGCCGCCCATGCGGCGCTCGAGGCAGGGCGGATCGATTATACCTCCGCGCTGGGCATCCCCTCCTTGCGCGCGCGCATCGCGCGGCATTATCGCGATGCCTATGGCTGCGATGTCAGCCCCGAGCGAATCGTGGTGACCACCGGCTCCTCCGGCGGGTTCATTCTGGCTTTCCTGGCGATGTTCGAGCCGGGCGACCGCGTCGCCGTGACGGTGCCGGGTTATCCGCCGTACCGTCATATTCTCACCGCGCTCGGCTGCGAGCCGGTGCTGATCGAGACTACGAACGAGACGCGCCATGCGCTGACCGGCGAGGCGCTGCTGGTCGCCCATCGCAAGGCGCCGCTGAAGGGCGTGCTGGTCGGCAGCCCGGCCAATCCGACCGGGACCATGATGTCCCGCGAGGCGCTCGCAGGCCTGATCGCTGCGGCGCAAGACGCGGGCATCCGTTTCATCTCGGACGAGATCTATCACGGGCTCGACTACGCGTTTCCCGCGGTGACGGCTGCGGCGCTGTCGGACCACGCGCTCGTGATCAACTCGTTCTCGAAGTATTTCTGCATGACGGGCTGGCGCGTCGGCTGGATGGTCGTGCCCGAGATTCTGGTGCGGCCGATCGAGCGGCTGCAGCAGAACCTGTCGATCTCGGTGCCGTCGCTGTCGCAGATCGCGGCCGAAGCGGCCTTCGACGGCGCGGCCGAGATGGAGGAGATCAAGCACGGCTATCAGGAAAACCGGCGCATCCTGATCGAGGGATTGCCCAAGGCCGGCCTGACCAGGTTTCTGCCGGCCGACGGCGCGTTCTATCTCTATGCGGATGTCTCGGATTTCACCTCAGACAGTTTCGACTTCGCCAAGCAGATGCTCGAACAGGCCCATGTCGCGGTCACGCCGGGGCTCGATTTCGATCCCATCCATGGCCGTTCATTCATACGGCTCTCTTATGCGCGTTCGGCTGCGGAGATGCGGGAAGCAGTTGACCGGATCGCTCACTGGCTTAAATAGCCGCCAGTTTTCGACAGCCTTCTGGAGTGCAACTTGTCTGACCGTTCCGTCCCGTCTACCGCCACGCATTCTCCTCTCGCCGCATTGATGTGGCCAGTCCGGCCCGGTGAAACCGTCGGCGCCTTGCGCGCCGTCGTGCTGATTGCGCTCGGCACCGCCTTGATGGCGCTGTCAGCCAAGGTGAACCTGCCGCTGCCTTACGTGCCCATGACATTGCAGACGCTGGTCGCGTTGATGATCGGCGCCGCCTATGGCTGGCGGCTTGGCAGCGCAACCATGATTGCCTACCTCGCCGAGGGCGCAATGGGCCTGCCGGTGTTCGCCGGTCCCGTTGGTGGAATCGCACCGCTGGTCGGCCCGACCGCGGGCTATCTGTTCGGCTTCATTGGCGCCGCCTTCGTCACCGGCTGGCTCGCCGAGCGCGGCTGGGATCGCAGCGTCATGCTGCTGTTTGCGGCCATGGCCGTCGGCCACATCCTCATTCTGGCCGCGGGCTTTGGCTGGCTGGCCTTTGGCCTCGGCCTTGGCGCCGCAAAGGCTTGGCAGGTCGGCCTGATGCCGTTCGTTGCGGCGTCGTTGGTCAAGAACGCGCTGGGCGCGACGTTGATGCCGGCGATACGCCGGGTGGTCGATCGCGGGTAAAGCGCGCAATAACGAGCAGTTCCGATTGACAGGGCCGGCCAAGTTGATCTTGGCTGGCCCGGCGTTTTGAGGGGGAGTGAAACAATGACGACGACAACGATGGTGGGGGCGCCGGTCGCGCCGCCCGCCGCCAAGCCGTGGTACAAGGTACTTTATATCCAGGTGCTGATCGCGATCGTGCTCGGCGCCATCGTCGGCTGGCTCTGGCCGTCAGTCGCCACCAATGAGTGGATCAAGGCACTCGGCGATGGCTTCATCAAGCTGATCAAGATGGTGATCGCGCCGATCATCTTCTGCACCGTGGTCTCGGGCATCGCCCATATCCAGGATGCCAAGAAGGTCGGCCGCATCGGCGTCAAGGCGCTGGTCTATTTCGAGATCGTCTCGACCTTCGCGCTGGTGATCGGACTCATCATCGGCAATCTGGTGAAGCCGGGTGCGGGCTTCGGCGGCGCCGCCGCCAACGCGCAGGCCGTCGCCAACTACGCCAAGCAGGCCGAAGGCCAGAGGTCGGTCGACTTCGTGCTGCACATCATTCCGGACACCGTCGTCGGCGCTTTCGCGCAAGGCGAGATCCTGCAGGTGCTGCTGTTCTCGGTGCTGTTCGGCTTCGCCATCATGGGGCTCGGCGAACGCGGCCACACCATCCGCAGTTTCATCGACGACGCCGCGCATGCGGTGTTCGGCGTCATCTCCATCGTGATGCGCGCGGCGCCGATCGGCGCCTTCGGCGCGATGGCCTACACCATCGGCAAGTTCGGCACCGGGGCGATCCTCAACCTGATCGGCCTGATAGCGACATTCTACCTGACTGCGGCGCTGTTCGTGTTCGTCGTGCTCGGTATCATCGCGCGCTTCGCGGGCTTCTCCATCTTCAAGTTCCTCGCCTACATCAAGGACGAGCTGCTGATTGTGCTCGGCACCTCGTCCTCGGAAAGCGCGTTGCCGTCCTTGATGGAAAAGCTTGAGCGCCTGGGCTGCTCCAAATCGGTGGTCGGCCTCGTGGTGCCCACGGGCTATTCGTTCAATCTCGACGGCACCAACATCTACATGACGCTGGCGACCTTGTTCATCGCGCAGGCGCTGGGCTTCGATCTCACCTTCGGCCAGCAGCTCACCATTCTGGTGGTGGCGATGCTGACCTCGAAGGGCGCCTCCGGTATCACGGGCGCGGGCTTCATCACGCTGGCGGCGACGCTCGCCGTGGTCGATCCGCGCCTCGTGCCGGGCATGGCGATCGTGCTCGGCATCGACAAGTTCATGAGTGAGTGCCGCGCGCTGACCAATCTGTGCGGCAACGGCGTTGCCTGCGTGATCGTCGCCTGGTGGGAGGGCGAACTCGATCGCGACAAGCTCAACGCCAACCTCGCCAGGCAGATCGATCCGACCGACATGGAAACGGCTGTCACGACGGACTGATCTGCATTTGACGGTGCCGGGCGCCGTCAGATCTTGAAGTAATAGGGCTGGTCGAGATCCTCGATCAGCCCTTTTTCTTGCGGCGACCAGCCGAGAGCAGCACGCGTCTTCGCGCTCGAGGTCGGAACGTCGGCGCCCGCGAACTGTGCGAACCAGCCGAAATGCGCGGTCGCTTCCTCGGGCGATTGGGACACCACGGGCACGCCGAGCCGCCGGCCGATCACTTCCGCAATCGCCTTGAACGGCACGCCTTCCTCGGCGATCGCGTGATAGTGCTTCGCGGTTGCGCCTTGCTCCAGCGCCAGCCGGTAGACGCGCGCGGCATCGAAGCGGTGCGCGGCGGGCCAGCGGTTGCTGCCATCGCCGACATAGACCGATACGCCTTTCTGGCGCGCGAGGTTGATCAGGATCGGAACGAAGCCGTGGTCGCCCTCGCCATGCGTGGAGGGCGGAAGACGCACAACGGCGGCGCGGACGCCGGCCAGCGACAGCGCGGTCGCTTCCGACACGCGCGGAAAGCGCTGCGCCGACACATCGTCCTCGGTGGCGAGGCGGCCGGGCGCAAGCAGCGCGACGCCGGAGGTGACGATGAGAGGGCGACCGGAGCCCTTGAGCTCCTCGCCGATCGCCAGGATCGCGTGGCGGTCGAGCTCGCAATTGTCCAGAAACTTCGAGAAGTCGTGGTTGAAGCCGAGGTGCAGGACGCCGTCGGAGGCGGCCGCGCCGCTGCGCAAGGACGCGTGATCCTCCAGCGAGCCGCGGTGGATCTCGGCGCCCATCGCGGCGAGCGTCGCGGCTCCCGCGTCGGAGCGGGCGAGGCCCGTGACCCGGTGGCCGGCAGCGATCAGGTCGCGAACGACGGCGGAGCCGACGAAGCCGGTGGCGCCAGTGACGAAAACACGCATGAGTATCTCCAGGGTTGGTGGAGACGACCATCCGCGCTAGGATTATCCGGGTAAAGTAGTGACATTATCGGGGTATAATAGCTAACAGGATGAGCGAGACCGCTTCAGCCGAAAACCTGCTCGGGGCCTACCTCAAGGACCGCCGCACCCGGCTCGATGCCACCGCGTTCGGCTTCGCGGGTAGCCGCAGGCGTACGCCGGGACTCCGCCGCGAGGAGGTGGCGCAGCGCGCCAATATCAGCCCGACCTGGTACACTTGGCTCGAGCAGGGCCGCGGCGGCGCGCCGTCGCCCGATGTGCTCGACCGCATCGCGCGAGCGCTGATGCTGACCGATGTCGAGCGCGAGCACCTGTTCCTGATCGGCCTCGGCCGTCCGCCCGAGGTGCGCTACCAGGCGAGCGAAGGCGTCTCGCCGCGGTTGCAGCGGGTGCTCGATGCGTTCGCGTTCAGCCCGGCGCTGGTGCGGACCGCGACCTGGGACGTCGTCGCCTGGAATCGTGCCGCAAGCGCCGTGCTGACCGACTACGGCGCGATCCCGCCGGGACAGCGCAACATCCTGCGCTTCATCTTCTGCGATCCGCGCGTGCGCGCCGCGCAATACGATTGGGACAGCGTGGCGCGCTTCGTGGTCGCGGCTTTCCGGGCGGACGCCGCGCGGGCCGGCGCAGTCTCGCATGTCGCCAATTTTGTCGACGAGCTGTGCCGGACCAGCCCGGAATTCGCCGCGCTCTGGCGCGACAATGACGTGCGTTACCACGGCGACGGCACCAAGCGGCTGCGGCACCCCGTTCACGGCACGATGTCGTTCGAATATTCGAGCTTTATCGTCGAGGGACGCTCCGATCTCAGCATGATCGTCTACAACCCCGCGACTCCCGACGACGCCGAACGCATCAGGACACTGCTCGCCGAGCGCGCCGACTGACGGAAGTTGCGAACTCGCGCGTTCAACCTGCATCTGGCGACGCGCACGCGGTGCTTGCCGTCAACCCTGATCTAGAATCGCTCCGGCCGGTACGGCGTCGGATCGATCGCCGGTGTTTCGCCGCTCATCATCTCGGCGAGGAGGCGCCCGGTCGCGGGTCCCAGCGTAAAGCCCTGGTGGCCGTGGCCGAAGTTCATCCAGAGGCCGGGATGGCGTGGGGCGGGGCCGAGCACCGGCAGCATATCGGGCGTGCAGGGGCGGGTGCCGAACCATGGGTCGGGCTCGACCCGCTTGCCGAGGTCGATCAGCTCGCGCGCGGAGGCTTCCGCGCTGGCGAGCTGCACGGGCGTTGCGAGCGCGTCCAGGCCCGTCAACTCCGCGCCGGTGGTGATGCGGATACCCTTCGCCATCGGACCCATGGCGTAGCCACCGGCCTTGTCGACCAGCGGCAGATCGAGCGAGGCGCCACCGCTGTAATGCATGTGGTAGCCGCGCTTGCGCACCAGCGGAATGCGATATCCGAATTTGAGCAGGAGATCGGGCGACCACGGCCCGAGCGTCACCACGGCGTTGGCGGCGTCGACCCGCCCATGGTCTGTCTTGACCGACCAGCCGGTGGCGGTCTGCTGCAGGCTTTGGGCATCACCGAGCACGATGGCGCCGCCGAGGCGCTCAAACAGATTGGCATAGGCCGTGACCAGCGCGCCGGGATCAGACACGGTCCAGGTGTCGAGCCAATGGATCGCGCCGGGCAGGTCGTCGCGCAGGACAGGTTCGGCCTGGGCGAGCTCGGCGCCCGAGAGCGCACGAAACCTCACGCCGAATTCGCGCTGGTCCTCTTCCGCCGCCTTGACGGCAAGATCGAACGAGGCAGCGTCGCGATGCAGGTGCCGGTATCCCGCGCGGCGGATCAGATTGTCGGCATGGGCTTCGCGAATGAGGATGTCGTGCTCCGCCGTCGCGTAGGCGATCAGCCGTGCCCAGGCGTCGATCGCCTCACGATGTCGCTTCGGCGCCGAATGCCACCAATAGCGGAGCAGGGGTTCGATATGAAGATGAAGAGATGACAGGCTGTAACGCACGTCGTTGGTGCGGCCGGTCGCGATCTTCAGGAGCGTGGCGAGGTCGCGCGGCATCGGATAGGGGCGCACCGCTTCCGCCTGGATCATGCCGGCATTGCCGTAGCTGGTCTCACGGCCCGGCTCCCTGCGGTCGATCAGCGTGACGGACCAGCCGCGCTGCTGGAGGTGCAGCGCCGCGCTGACGCCGATCATGCCGCCGCCGAGGACGATCGCGCTTTGCATCGGAAGAAATTCTCCTGTCAGGCCGTCTGCGGCATGAGCTTCGGCTGGGCCGTGTTGATGGTTGCGGCGACCACGACTGATAACGCCGTCATCGCCACGAGAAAGCCGAAGGCGGCATCGAACGATCCGGTTCCGGTCACGATGAAGCCGATGGCCACGGGTGCGACGAAGCCCGCGCTCTGGCCGCCGAGATTGACCATGCCGATGCCGGATCCGATCTGGTCGTCGCGGAGCAGCTTGGTCGGAAGCGCAATCACCGAGGCCAGTACGAAGGATTTGAAGAAATAGACCACCGACTGGTAGGTGATCAGCATCGCGATCGTCTCCGCCTTGTACATGGCGTAGAGGAAGATGCCGGTCAATGCGGAGGCGCCGATCAGCAGATATTTTTCGCGCTCGGCGAAGAAGGTCGTCATCACCCAGCCGCCGATCGCGGTCGCGATCGTCGCCATCACGAACGGGATCGGCGCCACGATGCCGACGGTCTTGAGGTCGAGCCCGCGCTGCTGGAGCAGATAGAGCGGCATCCAGGAATCCAGGCCCTTGTTGACGCAGCTGAGGCCGAACCACACCACCATCAGCTGCCACAGCAGCGGATTCTTCATGAGCTCGCGCATCGGCGCACGGCTCTCGGCCTTCGCCCCCGACAGGTTCGGATCGTTCGCGCCCAGGCGGCCCAGATACGGGACGAAGACGAAATAGGCGACCGCAAAGACGATGCCTGCAATGCCGATCGCGTTGAAGGCATGGCGCCAGCCGAGCCAGAGGATCAACGGCGCCATGATCAGCGGCGCGATCATGCTGCCGGCATAGTTGGACGACAGCAGCAGCGCCGACATCTTCGGCCGGCTGTCCTTGTTGAACACCTCCGCGACTGCGCGGATGCTCGCCGGCGGGAAGCCGCCCTCGGCGATACCGAATAGGAAGCGGATCGCGATCAGTGAGGTGAGCGACCAAGCAAGGCTCGTGAACGCCGTGAACAGCGACCACATCACGATGGTGATGATCACCACATATTTCGATCCGAAGCGGTCGGAGAGCCATCCGCCCGGCACCTGCATCGCGGCGTAGCCGAGGAAGAACGCGCTGATGACAATGCCGAGATCTGCGGCCTGGAGGTTGAAGTCCTTGCCGATCTGCGCCAGCGCCAGCGAGATCGCCGCGCGGTCGACATAGGAGATGCAGTAGGCGACGTAGAGCAGGACGAATGCGATGACGCTGGTCTTCCTCGGCAATTCCGTCATCCTCGTCTCCATCGCGCCGCCAGGGCTGGTTTCGGTCGTTGCCGAGTTCAGGTCATGCCCGAGTTCTGATCATTCCCACGTTCTTCATTCCCAAGTCAGGAAGCCGGGTGCAGCCGAGAGCGGCGGCGCCACGGCAAGCCGGGCCAGATCGGGCGCCGGCCGGCACAATTGCGCGTCGCCGGCGAACGCTGCTTCGAGGCTCGCGGCCACCGCGAGCACGGCGGCGTCGCCGCCACGCTGACCGACGATCTGCAGGCCGAAAGGCAGCCCGGCTTCATCGAGGCCGAGAGGAATGCTGATGGCGGGATGGCCGGGAAGCGTCACGGCATAAGCGAGCGCCAGCCAATGGAAGTAGGATTTCGTTGGCACCCCGTCGATCTCCGCGGGATGGGGCTCCGACCACGGCCGCGGACTGAGCGTGATGGTGGGGCTGATCAGCACGTCGCAGCTTTCGAAGAAGCTTTGCCAGGCGCGATAGATCCGCGTCTGCGTCGTTGCGGCGCGCGCGTGATCTTCGAGCGTGTAGCCGAGGCCTTCCTCGACATTGGCGCGGACATTGGGCCCGAGCATCTCGGGCCGCTCCTTGTAGTTCTTACCATGCGTCGCCAGGAACATGCCGGCACGCAGCACGGCGAAGGCGTCATCGGCGCCGGAGCAATCCGGCGTCGCCTCGCGGCATTCGGCGAAGAGAGGTGCAAGCTTGCTCACGCGCTGACGGAACACGCGCCGGATGGTCTGCTCGGTCGGGGCGAAGCCGAAGTCTTCGGTGAAGGCCAGGCGCAGCCTGCCGAGTTCTGCGGGGCGCGGCGCGGCCCAGCGTTCGGCATGCCCGCGCACAGGCTCGCCGGGCAGCGTATAGGCGAGCGGATCGCGGGCATCGTCGCTCGCCATCACCGACAGCATCAGCGCGGTGTCGGCGACATTGCGCGCCATCGGCCCGTCGGTCGACAAATTGGACCAGCCGAACACGCGCTTCTCGCTGGCGACGAGGCCGAAGGACGGGCGCATGCCGACAATGCCGGCGAAGCCGGCCGGATTGCGCAAGGAGCCGCCGGTGTCCGAGCCCGAGGCGAGCGGAGCCATGCCGCAGGCGAGCGCCACCGCCGAGCCGCCGGAGGAGCCGGCCGCCGAGCGCATCGGATCGAACGGATTGCCGGTCGCCCCGAACACGGGGTTGCGGGTGTTGCCGCCGGCCGCCCATTCCGGTGTGTTGGTCTTGCCGAAGATGATGGCGCCAGCCGCGCGCAGCCGTGCCACCGAGCCCTGGTCAGCGAGTGGGACGTTGTCCCTCAGCAACGGGCTGCCACAGGTGGTGCGCAGTCGAGCGGTGTCCTGGGTGTCCTTGATGAGAACGGGGAGCCCGTGGAGGGCGCCATGATCCTCACCGCGCAGGATGGCGGCCTCGGCTTCCTTGGCAGCGGCGCGAGCGCCAGGCTCGTCCAGTGTCACGACGGCATTGACGGCGGGATTGACGGTGGCGATCCGCGACAGGCACGACTCCAGCAGCTCGACGGGCGAGATGTCCCGGGCGGACAGGCGGCGGCGCAGCTCAACGGCGCTGGAATCGCAAAGGTCGGACAATGCCAATCCCTTTCAAAATTTGAAAACGATTTAGCATATCGGAAAGTGGAGGCCGCGCACCAATATTCGTCAGAACCGGCCATTTCATGCACAAATGCTGGTTTGCCTGCCCAAACGGCGGCCAGATGCGGAACCCAGGGCCGGCTTCAGTCGAAAAGATTAGGTGGATCGATCAAACAATTTTTCGGCCGCCGTGATAACCTTGCTGGATGAGCGAGATCGTGACGACGCCGGAGGGCGCCAACTCCCAGCTGGGCCAATGCCTCAAGGCTGCCCGCCAGGCGCGGGGGCTGACGCTCAAGCAGGTGGCGGAGCGGACCGGCATGGCGCTGTCGACCCTGTCCAAGGTCGAGAACGGTCTGATGTCGCTGACCTACGACAAGCTGCTCCAGCTCACCTCCGGCTTGAAGATGGAGATCGCCGAGCTGTTCAATCCGGTGCCCCCGCGTCCCGAGCAGAGCAGACCGGTCACGGCGCGACGGAGCATCAGCCGTGCCGGGCAGGGGCAGGTGATCACGACCGGATTCTACACCTACACCTATCAATGCACCGATCTGATCGGCAAACGCATGGTGCCGATCCTGGCCGAAGTCAGGGCGCGCTCGCTGGAGGAGTTCGGTCCGCTGCTGCGCCACGCCGGCGAGGAATATTTCGTGGTGACGAGCGGACGCGTTGCCGTCCACACCGAGTTCTACGCGCCGGAGATCCTGGGCGAGGGCGACGGCATTTATCTCGACAGCACCATGGGCCACGCCTACCTCAACGCCGGCGAAGGGCCTGCTGCGACAGGCGTCTGCCTTTGCACCAGCGAAGCGCCTGACCTCTACGATCAGCTCCGCCGGATCGCATCGCGCGACGTGGCGCCGATCGAAGGCGATCCACCGTCGCTCTGAACAGCAAAGAGAGCGTGGAACGAAAAACGCCCGGCCGAAGCCGGGCGTTTTTGATTGGGGCTCGTCTATTCGCCGCCGCCGAAGCGGCGCGACCACCAGCCGGCGCGACGCGGTGCGGCCGAGGTTTCGCTTGCCGCTGCGGGCGCGGGCTCCGGAGCCGGTGCGGGCGGGGCAACCGGCTCGGCCGCCTGCGCGATCGGTGCCGGTTCACTCTGGCTGCTCGACAGGAAGCTCACCTTTTCCCGAACCGTCGAACGGCGTCGTGCGGCCTTGTCGTCGGCGTGCTCTTCGTCCGCGGCAGCAGGAGCCGGCTCAGGCCTGGCCGTTGCCTCAATCCGTGCTTCGGCCCGCGGCTCAGGCTGGGTGACCTGAGGTTCCGACGTGTGCTCGGCCTGCGCGATCGAGGGCGCAGCCTCGCCGCTAAAACCGTCGAAATCGGCGACTGCATCGGTCGCTTCCGACGGCGCACTGGCCGCGAGCTCGTCGCCGATGGAGCCGGCGAGACCTTCCTCGCCAGGACCACGACGCCGACGTCCGCCACGGCGACCACGCCGGCGACGGCGATCGGCGCTGCCCTGCTGCTCGCCACGGGCTCCCTGTTCCTCGCCTTCCTCGCCATCCGGCTCGGCCTCGGCATCCTCTTCGCCTTCGCCGGCCGCCACGGCCGTCTCGGCAAGAGCGGGAGCGCCATCCTCGCGCGTCTCCTCGTCGCGCGGGCCACCGCGACCGCGGCGGCGACGGCGACGCTTGCGGCGCTGGCCGTCCTGCTCGGTAGCGGCGTCGCCTGCGGTCTGCTCCTCGGCGAGACCTTCGGTTTCTTCGGTCTCGACCTCGGATTCGGTCTCCGGATCGAACTCCTCGTCGTCATAGGCCTCTTCGACCAGGGGCGGCGGGCTTGCGGCCGCCTGCGCCGCCAGCAGAGCCTTGGCGGCTTCCAGCGTATGCACCTGCTCGCCGCGGTCGATGACATAGGCCTGCGGCCCGTTGACGCTCGGGTCGGCGATGACCGACAACGTGACCTTGAAGCCGTTCTCGAGGTCGCGCAGATGGCCGCGCTTGTGGTTCAGCACATAGAGCGCGACGTCGGTGCGGGTGCGGACCACCAGATTGTGGGTTGCGCCCTTCATCAGGATCTCTTCGAGGCCGCGCAGCAATTGGAGCGCAACCGAGGACACCGAGCGCACATGGCCGGTGCCACCGCAATGCGTGCAGGGATCGGTCGAGGACTCCAACACGCTGGCGCGGATGCGCTGGCGTGACATTTCGAGCAGGCCGAAATGCGAGATGCGTCCGACCTGGATCCGCGCGCGGTCCTGCCGGAGGCAATCGGACAGCTTGCGCTCGACCGCGCGGTTGTTGCGCTTCTCGTCCATGTCGATGAAGTCGATGACGATCAGGCCGGCGAGATCGCGCAGCCGAAGCTGACGCGCGACCTCCTCGGAGGCTTCGAGATTGGTCTTGAGCGCGGTGTCCTCGATATGATGCTCGCGCGTCGAACGACCGGAGTTGACGTCGATCGAGACCAGCGCTTCGGTCTGGTTGATGACGATGTAGCCGCCGGAGCGCAGTTGCACGGTCGGGGAGAACATCGCATCCAGCTGGCTTTCGACGCCCATGCGCGAGAACAGCGGCTGGCCGTCGCGATACTGCTTCACCGCGCTCACATTGGCGGGCATCAGCATCTTCATGAAGTCGCGCGCTTCACGGTAACCGGATTCACCGGCAACTGAGATCTCGTCGATCTCCTTGTTGTAGAGGTCGCGCAGCGAGCGCTTGATCAGCGAGCCTTCCTCGTAGACGAGGGTCGGGGCCTGCGACTTCAGCGTCATGTCGCGCACCGTCTCCCACATCCGGATCAGGTACTCGAAATCGCGCTTGATCTCGGGCTTGGTGCGGGCGGCGCCAGCGGTGCGCAGAATGATCCCCATGCCCTCGGGCACGTCGAGATCCTGCACCACTTCCTTTAGGCGCGAACGGTCCTGCGCGCTCGTGATCTTGCGGCTGATGCCGCCGCCGCGCGCGGTGTTCGGCATCAAGACGGCATAGCGGCCGGCGAGCGAGAGGTAGGTCGTCAGCGCCGCGCCCTTGTTGCCGCGCTCTTCCTTGACGACCTGCACCAGCATCACCTGGCGGCGCTTGATGACTTCCTGGATCTTGTACTGGCGGCGGGGACGGAAGGTGCGCTCCGGCACTTCTTCCAGCACATCGTCGCCGCCGACGGATTCAACGACGTCCTCTTCGGCTTCCTCGTCGTCCTCGTCTTCGTCGTCATCCTCGGCCGTCGCTTCGGATTCGTGATGCGGAGCCTGCGTGCTCTCGCCGGGGGCGTACACGGCGTCGGCAGGCTCAGTAGCCGACGTCACGGCCTCGGCAAGATCGTCGGCGTGTACGTCGGAGGCAACCTCCTGCGGCTCGGCAACGGCCTCTGTGGCGACCGCGGGCTCGGCGCCGATCGCTGCGACAGGCGCCGGTGTCTCGTCGGCATGATCATGGTCGTGATGGTCGTGCTCGCCATGATGATCGTGGTCGCCATGGTCGTGGGCGTGATGATCGTCACCATGGGCATGATGATGGTCGTCGTGGTCATGCCCTTCGTGGTCATGTGCTTCGTGGCCGTGATGATCGTGGCCTTCGTGCTCGCCGTGATGCTCTGCGCCGGCGTGCAGGTGCTCGCCCTCGTGCGAAGCGCCTTCGGGCAGGGCCTCGCCCTGGACCTGCCGGGCCGCGGGATCGCTGCCTTCGACGACGTCGCTGCGGACGCGCTCGCCATGGCTACGGCGGCGGGAATTGCGGTGGCGGGAGCGGCGGCGGCCCTGGGAGCGGTTCTCGCTCTCTTCCTCGGCCTCGCGATGGGCCTGCTCCTCGGCTTCGATCAGCGCCTGCCGGTCGGCAACCGGGATCTGGTAGTAGTCGGGATGGATTTCGCTGAAGGCGAGGAAGCCGTGGCGGTTGCCGCCATATTCGACGAAAGCGGCCTGGAGCGAGGGTTCGACCCTTGTGACCTTGGCGAGGTAGATATTCCCGCGCAGTTGCTTGCGTTGCGCGGTCTCGAAATCAAACTCTTCGACGCGATTGCCGCGGACCACGACGACCCGGGTCTCTTCCGGGTGGGTGGCATCGATCAACATCTTGTTGGGCATGTCTTAACTCTTGGCGGCGGCGGGCGCGATTCACCGTGGGCGCCATCAGCGCTGCCGGGTGACGCGACGGTCCACCTGATTCGGGGGTGAGGGGAAGGCCGAAACGCCGTCTCTCGCGCCTTGCCGAACCGGACGCCGGAGGACCAAAGTGGCGCGCGGAATTTTCACTCCGCAGCGTCGCGAATGGTCCTTCAGAATTGGTCGGCACAGTCTGGCGCATCAAGCGTCGGCCCGTATGAAACATTGGGCGGCGGGGCCGCCCCTCAATCAGTTGCTGTTGGCCAGGCATGGCGCGAGCGCGCTCGCCTTGGGTATTACGAACCGCTCCCTTGGGATTAAGGGATCGGGTAACGGGTTGCGCCGCTGTCAGAACCGTCCCGGAAACGTGGTGGTAACCGGGAACCGTCCGCCGCCGGGGCTTGCCCCGCTCCACCTTGCTGCCGCGCACCGCGCTGGACTTAGAGGGGAACGGAAAAACGCTGGAATTCCCAAACCTTGAGAGTTCCGGCGCTGCACCGGGAGGCTGAATGCGACACAACCGGAAATATCGGCCGTCAGCATTCCGTACATACGTGGATTGGGCCATCCGTGCAAGGAGCGTCGCACGGCGGTCACAGTCAGCGAGTTTCGCGTCTCTGTCATTAAGGATCGTTTAACCGTGTGGTTCTATTGCGTTAAAGAGGCTGCTCGGAGGCACGGAATCGGTGGCGAGCCGCGCAAATCAAAGGATCTTGCTAGGATGCGTGCTGCTCTGCGCGGCAGCATTGCCCTGTGCCGATTCCTCGCGCCTGAAGGCTGCGGAAAGTCAGCCTCAACCCGCTGTTGCATCAGTGAATTTCCCGATGGCTTCGGCCGCCCGGCTGGCCGGTGACGGCAGGCAAACCCGCTTTGTCCTCGACATCGACCAGACCGTTAGCTTCCGCGCCGTCACCTTGGCCGACCCGTATCGGGTGGTGGTCGACGTCCCCCAGGTCAATTTTCAACTTCCCGCCGGCACCGGGTCCGGCGGACGCGGACTGGTCAAGGCCTTCCGCTATGGGCTGGTGATGCCCGGCGGCTCCCGAATCGTGTTCGACCTGACGGGCCCGGCCAAGATCGCCAATTCCTACGTGGTGGAGGCCGCCAACGGTCAGCCCGCGCGGCTGGTGCTCGAACTGGAGGAGGTCGAGCGCACCGCCTTCGTGCCGTCGCTGGCTCCGGAAAATCGTCCTGAGCTGCGGCCGGCAATTGCCGATCCGCCGCCCGCGACGGTTCCCGCATCTGCACATCCTGAAGCCGGGCAGAAGGCCGATGGCCGCGCGGTGGTTGTCATCGATCCCGGCCATGGCGGCATCGACAATGGCACCCAGTCGAGCGGCGAGAGCGAGAAGAATCTGGTGCTGGCCTTTGGCCTGGCTCTGCGCGAACGGCTGGAAAAGACCGGCAAATTTCGCGTGGTGATGACACGCGACGACGACACCTTCATCCCGCTCAACGACCGGGTCAAAGTCGCCCGCAGCCTCAAGGCGGCGTTGTTCGTCTCGATCCATGCCGACGCTCTGCCGCGCGCCGAGGGCGATGCGCAGGGCGCGACCATCTACACGTTGTCCGACAAGGCCTCCGACGCCGAGGCGCAGCGGCTGGCGGATGCGGAAAACCGGGCGGACGCCATCGCCGGCTTCAACCTCGCGGAGGAGCCGACCGATGTCGCCGACATCCTGATCGATCTCACCCAGCGGGAAACCCGCACCTTTTCAAGTCGTTTTGCCCACCTGTTGATGGGCGAAATGAAGTCGACCGTGCGGATGCACAAGCATCCCCTGAAATCGGCCGGCTTCCGGGTGCTGAAGGCGCCCGACGTGCCGTCGGTCCTGGTCGAGATCGGCTATGTCTCCAACAAGGGCGACCTCGAGCATCTGGTCTCGGAAGGATGGCGTTCGCGTGCCGTGGGCTCGATGGCACAGGCGATCGACGGGTTTTTGGCCAAGCGGATGGCCACGGCCGGATCGTCAAATTGACGACCGGAGGATCGTCGAATTGAGAAGGGATTTTCCGTCCCGCCGCAAAAGCCCTAGTTTGGCCACAGCGGGCGCTTTATAAAAACGCCGCAGGGGGTTCCGGAATCGGCGAGAATCCCGCTCGGCAAGCGTCTTGGGTCCGGCACCGATAGTATTGAGTAAGGCCGGTGAATTCGCGATGGTTTGGCGCCTGTTTCGGGTGCCAGGGCTGATCTTTGGGCTGATCCAGAGTTTGAACGGATAAACAGATAATGCGCTTGCTGGTGCGGTTCATGGGCTTCCTGTTCGCCGCGGGAACGGTGTTGTTCCTTGTCGGGGTCGGTGCCGTCGCAGGCCTGATCTGGCATTTCTCCAAGGACTTGCCGGACTACTCTCAGCTTCAGGATTACGAGCCGCCGGTGATGACCCGCGTGCACGCGACCGACGGCTCGCTGCTCGGCGAATACGCCAAGGAGCGGCGGCTTTACCTGCCGATCCAGGCGGTGCCGAAACTCGTGATCAACGCCTTCCTCGCGGCCGAGGACAAGAATTTCTACGAGCATGGCGGCATCGACTACACCGGCATGGCGCGCGCCGGCGTGGTCTACATCCAGAACTACGGCTCCAACCGCCGGCCGCAGGGCGCTTCGACGATCACCCAGCAGGTCGCCAAGAACTTCCTTCTGACCAACGAGGTCTCCTTCGCGCGCAAGATCAAGGAAGCCTTGCTGGCCATGCGGATCGAGAAGACCTACTCGAAGGACAAGATCCTCGAGCTGTATCTGAATGAAATCTATCTGGGTCTCGGCGCCTACGGAATCGCGGCTGCGTCGCTGGTTTATTTCGACAAGTCGGTGAACGAGCTGACGGTGGCGGAAGCGTCCTATCTCGCGGCGCTGCCGAAGATGCCTGCGACGCTGCATCCCGTCCGCAACCGCGACCGCGCCATCGAGCGCCGTAACTACGTGATCGATCGTCTCGTTGAGAACGGCTGGGTCAAGCAGGCCGACGCCGACAAGGCGCGCAAGGAGCCGCTGGTCGTTACCAGCCGCTCCAATGGCGCCCACACCTTCGCCGGCGAATATTTCGCCGAGGAAGTGCGCCGCGACATCTTCGAGCGCTATGGCGAGAAGAAACTTTACGAGGGCGGCCTCTCGGTCCGCACTACGCTCGATCCCAAGATTCAGGTCATGGCGCGCAAGACCATGGTCGCCGGTCTCGTCAACTATGACGAGCAGCAGGGCTATCGCGGCGCCATCAGCAAGCTCGACATTTCGGGCGACTGGGGCGTGAAGCTCGCCGAGATCAAGTCTCTGTCCGATATCTCGCCATGGCGCATGGCCGTGGTGCTGGAGACCAGCGATCAGTCGGCGCGCATCGGCTTCCAGCCGAGCCGCGAGCTCGGCGGCGCCATCAGCAAGCAGCGCGAGACCGGCCTCATCACGCTCGACGGCATCAAATGGGCAAGAGCGGCCTCCGGGGCTGCGAAGGGTAGGGCGGCAAGCGCAGTGTCGCAGGTGCTCCAGCCCGGCGACGTGATCTACGCCGATCCGCTGTACAAGGACGCCCAGCCCGTCGAAGGTCAGTACCGGCTGCGCCAGATCCCCGAAGTGTCCGGCGCGATGGTGGTGATGGACCCCTGGACCGGTCGCGTGCTGGCGATGGTCGGCGGCTTCTCGTTCGACCAGAGCCAATTCAACCGCGCCACGCAGGCCTATCGGCAGCCCGGTTCGTCGTTCAAGCCGATCGTCTACTCGGCCGCGCTCGACAACGGCTATACGCCTTCGACTGTCGTGCTCGACGCCCCGATCGAAATCGACCAGGGCCAGGGCGCGGGCGTGTGGCGGCCTGAAAACTTCTCCTCGGGCAAGTTCCAGGGGCCGGTGACGCTGCGCAACGCGCTGCGGCAGTCGCTCAACACGGTGACGGTGCGCCTCGCCCAGGACATCGGCATGCCCCTGATCGGCGAATATGCCCGCCGCTTTGGCGTCTATGACGAACTGCCGAACTATCTGTCCTACGCGCTCGGCGCCGGCGAGACCACGGCGATGCGCATGGTCACGGCATATTCGATGCTCGCCAATGGTGGCCGCCGGGTGAAGCCGACCCTGATCGACCGCATCCAGGATCGCTACGGCCACACCATCTTCAAGCACGACCAGCGCGAATGCCGCGGCTGCGACGCGCCGGGTGGTTGGAAGAACCAGAACGAGCCGCAGCTGATTGACCGCCGCGAGCAGGTGCTGGATTCCATGACCGCCTATCAGATCACCGAGCTGATGGAAGGCGTGGTCCAGGCCGGTACCGCGACCGTGGTCAAGCAGGTCGGCAAGCCGATCGCCGGCAAGACCGGCACCACCAACGAGGCCAAGGACGCCTGGTTCGTCGGTTTCTCGCCCGACGTCGCCGTCGCCATCTACATGGGCTACGACAAGCCGCGTCCGCTCGGCAAGGGTAACGCCGCGACCGGCGGTCATCTCGCAGCTCCCATCGCACGCGACTTCCTCCAGCTCGCGCTCGCCGACAAGCCCGCGGTCCCGTTCAAGGTGCCGGCCGGCATCAAGCTGGTGCGCGTCGTCGCCAAGACCGGCATGCGCGCCGGTCCGGGCGAGACCGGCGGAACCATCCTCGAAGCCTTCAAGCCGGGCACGGCGCCGCCGGATAATTATTCGGTCATCGGCGTTGCCGATGCCGACGGCCGGACGCCGGCGTCGCAGCAGCAGCAGCCGGATTCCGGTTTCTTCATGCGGCCGGGCACCGGCGGGCTGTACTAAGGCTTAGGACAAGACAGACGTTCGTCGCCGCGGCGGTTGCGCTTTTCAGCCGCCGCCGCTACATCCCGTTGTCATTAGACGCGGAACAATTCCGCGAGACCAGAGAACCACATGCGCGCCGAAATCGAACGGTTGGTAGAAGAGATCAAGCAGTCGGTCGGGCTGCTGAGGAGGCATCTTTGACGTCGAGAAATCGACGGCGCGCCTCGCTGAGCTGAACAAGCTCGCAGAAGATCCCAACCTCTGGAACGATCCCCAGAAAGCCCAGAAATTGATGCAGGAGCGCACCTCGCTTGAGGACTCGCTCTCCGGCATCGGTAAGGTCGAGCAGGAGCTCGAAGACGACATCGGCATGATCGAGCTCGGCGAAGCCGAGGGCGATGAGGGCGTCGTCAAGGAAGCCGAAGCCGCACTGAAGAGCCTCAAGAAGGAAGTCGCCCGGCGCGAGCTCGAGGCGCTGCTGTCGGGAGAGGCCGACGGTTTCGATTCCTATCTCGAAGTGCATGCCGGCGCCGGTGGCACCGAGAGCCAGGACTGGGCGCAGATGCTGCTCCGCATGTACTCGCGCTGGGCCGAAACCCACGGCTTCAAGGTCGAGGTGCTGGAAGAGTCCGAGGGCGAAGAGGCCGGCATCAAGTCCGCGACGATCCAGGTCTCCGGCCACAATGCCTATGGCTGGCTCAAGACCGAGGCGGGCGTGCACCGCCTGGTGCGGATCTCGCCATTCGATTCCAACGCGCGGCGGCACACCTCGTTCTCGTCCGTCGCTGTGTTTCCGGTGATCGACGACACCATCAAGATCGACATCAAGGAATCGGACGTCCGCGTCGACACCATGCGCTCAGGCGGCGCCGGCGGCCAGCACGTCAACAAGACCGAGTCCGCGGTGCGGCTGACGCATATCCCGACCGGCGTCGCCGTGGTCTGCCAGGCCGGCCGCTCGCAGCACAAGAACAAGGCGCAGGCCTGGGACATGCTGCGCGCACGGCTTTATCAGATCGAGCTGAAGCGGCGTGAAGAGAAGGCCGCCGCCGACCAGGCCGCCAAGACCGACATCGGCTGGGGCCACCAGATCCGCTCCTACGTGCTCCAGCCCTACCAGATGGTGAAGGATCTGCGCACCGGTGTGCAGACCTCCGATACATCAGGCGTTCTCGGTGGCGATCTCGACGACTTCATGGCCGCGACCCTGGCGCAGCGCGCCTTCGGCACTCCCGGCGCCGACATCGAGGACGTCGACTGATGCCCCGGATCGCCTTCATCGGGCTTGGGCGGATGGGCCATGGCATGGCCGGCCGCTATCTCGATGCCGGCTTCACGGTGACGGTTTGGAATCGCAGCAAAACAAAAGCGGAAGACCTGATCGCGCGCGGCGCGCTGTGGGCGACCTCGCCTGAGGACGCGGCGATCGACGCCGACGCGGTCGTGACGATGGTCGCCGATGACGAGGCCTCGCGCGCGGTCTGGCTCGGGCCCGAGGGCGCAGCCAAGACGGCGAAATCAGGCACCATCGCGATCGAATGCTCCACCGTTTCCTATGACCACGCCCGCGAGATGGGCCGCGAAATGAATGCGCGCGGGCTAATCTATATCGATTGCCCCGTGACGGGATTGCCGGATGCGGCAGCGAGCGGAAAGCTGACGCTGCTCGTTGGTGCCGATCCCGCCGATCTCGAACGCGCGCGGCCCTATCTGACACCGATCGGCTCGACCATCCGCCATTTCGGCGCGGTCGGTGCCGGCACCGTCTACAAGCTGATCAATAATCTGATGGGCGCGATCCAGATCGCCGGCCTCGCTGAGGGACTCGCCATCGCCGAGCAGGCCGGGCTCGACATGAATCTGGTGCTGGAATCAATTCAGGCGGGCGTCGCCGCAAGCCCGCAGGTGCAGCGCCACTCCAAGCGCATGGTCGCCCGCGATTTTTCCGGCGCAACGTTCACGGCGGCGCTGCGGCACAAGGATGCCGCCTACGCAGTGAAGCTCGCCGAGAGCCTGCTGGCCGACAAGCCGCTGGTCGCGCGCGCCGCCGTCGAGGCCTACGCGCAGGCGAAGGCTGCGATGCCTGACGACGATGAAGGCAAGATGATCGAGCTGGTGTCGCGGCCGAAGAAGCCGTCCTAGCGGATCACATCGACATGGGGCAGCGTCGTTTGCCTCGTTCGCACGTTGGTCTTGTAAACGGATGCGTCATCGGAAATCGGGTGGCGCTGTTCGCAGGATCGTCCTAGGCGGCTGTCTCGCCTAGCGACATGAGACGCCATGCCCCTGAATCACAGCCGGATCGACGCGCGCGACTGGTCGCTGCTCGCTGTGCTCTCGGTGCTCTGGGGCGGGTCGTTCTTCTTCAACGGCGCGGCGCTGCGGGAATTGCCGCCGCTCACGCTGGTGCTTTTGCGCGTTGCACTTGGCGCGGCCATTCTACTGCCGCTGCTCCGTGTCCAGGGCATTGGCTTTCCCAAGGGCATCGCCGGCTGGAAACCGTTCGTCGCGATTGGGCTCCTCAACAACGTCATCCCGTTCTCGCTGATCGTGGTCGGCCAGACCTTCATTCCAAGCGGGCTGGCGTCGATCCTGAATGCCACCACGCCGCTGTTCACGGTGATCGTAATGGCGGCGGCAGGCGAAGAGGCCTTACGGCTGCGTCGCGCTGCCGGCGTGGCACTGGGCCTCGCCGGCGTGATCATCCTGCGCGGATGGGGCGCTGAAACACGGGCGGGGCAGGGGCTCGGTATCCTGCTCTGCCTCGGCGGCGCCTTCAGCTATGGCTTTGCGGCGCTGGCAGCGCGCCGGTTGTTGAAGGACTCCCCGCCGCTGGTGACGGCAGCCTATCAACTGATGGCTTCCACGGTGATGATGGTGATCGTCGCGGGCGCAGCGGAGCAGCCGTGGCGTCTGCCGATGCCGGGCATGACGACGTGGCTTGCAGTGCTTGGCCTTGCCGGCCTGTCGACGACGCTCGCCTATATCGTCTTCTTCCAGATCCTGCGGCGGTCGGGTGCGACCAACGTGATGCTGGTGACGCTGCTCATTCCCGTCACCGCCGTTCTTCTGGGATGGCTGGTGCTGGGCGAACCGATCTCGATGCGAGAGATCGCGGGCGCGATCGTGATCGGCAGCGCGTTGCTGGTGATCGATGGGCGCGTTCTGGACCTGCTTCGGCGCGGCACATAGTTCCAGAGTCGTCGTTTCACCTCACGGAAAATCGCGGCGCTTGCCAGCCGCCGCTCCCCTTGCGACACTCTCGGCAAAACAAGACTACAAAACAGGGGAGAGAACGATGCCGGGTCGTCGCGAAAACCTTGCTGCCCTCGCCATTCTTGCTGCCGCAGTGTTGGCCACAACACCGGCCCTGGCGCAGAAGAAATACGATCCCGGCGCCACCGATACCGAAATCAAGCTCGGCAACATCATGCCCTATAGCGGGCCGGCGTCGTCCTATGGCGTGATCGGCAAGACCGAGGCCGCGTTCTTCAAGATGATCAACGACCAGGGCGGCATCAACGGGCGCAAGATCAATTTCATCAGCTATGACGACGCCTATTCGCCGCCAAAGGCGATCGAGCAGGCGCGCAAGCTGGTCGAGAGCGACGAGGTGTTGCTGATCTTCCAGCCGCTCGGCACGCCTTCGAACTCCGCGATCATGAAATACATGAACGCCAAGAAGGTACCGCAGCTCTTCGTCGCCTCCGGCGGCACCAAGTTCGGCGACCCCAAGAATTTCCCATGGACCATGGGATTTCAGCCGAACTACCAGAGCGAGGGGCGGATCTACGCAAAATATATCCGTGACAACTTTCCAAACAGCAAGATCGCGGTGTTCTGGCAGAACGACGACGCCGGCAAGGACCAGTTCAAGGGCCTGAAGGATGGGCTCGGCGACAAGGCCAATATGATCATCGCCGACAAATCCTATGAGGTCAGCGATCCCTCGATCGACTCGCAGATCGTTGCGCTTCACGATTCCGGTGCCGACATCTTCTTCTCCTGGGCTGCGCCAAAGGGATCGGCACAGGCGATCCGGAAGGTCGGCGAGCTCGGCTGGAAGCCAAAATTCTTCCTCGCCAATACGGCTACGTCGATCGCCTCGGTGCTCAAGCCCGCCGGACTCGACTATTCCAAGGACATCATCTCGACCGCATATTTGAAGGATCCGACCGACCCGACCTGGGACAAGGACCCAGCGGTCATCGCGTGGCGTACCTTTATGGACAAGTACTATCCCGAAGGGGACAAGACCAACGCCAACAACCTTTATGGCTACGTTCAGGCGGAGGCGATGGCGCAGGTGCTGAAGCAGTGCGGCGATAATCTCACGCGTGACAACGTGATGAAGCAGGCCTCGAACCTGAAGGATTTCCACACCGACCTGATGCTGCCCGGCATCATGGTCAACACCTCGGCCGACGATTATTTCCCGATCGAGCAGATGCAGCTGATGCGCTTCAACGGGCAGGCCTGGGAGCTGTTCGGCGACGTCATCACAGGAGAGGTCGGCCACGAGCGCGGCCAGTAGAATGCGAGAAGCGCGGGCCTAGCCCGCGCTGAGCCGCACGCCGGCGCGCAGGAATTTCTGCGGATCGACCGCTTCGCCGTCGATCCGGGTTTCATAGTGCAGATGCGGGCCGGTGGAACGGCCGGTCGAGCCGACGAGTCCGACGACCTGGCCGATTCTCACGATCTCGCCGACCCTGACGTTGATCTCGGAGAGATGGCCGTAGCGAGTCGCAAGGCCATTGCCGTGATCGACCTCGATCATGCGGCCGTAGCCGCCGGACCAGCCGGCGGAGACGACCTTGCCGTTGGCGGTGACGCGAACGGGATCGCCGCTCGCCGCGCGGAAGTCGAGCCCGGTGTGCATCGCGGGCCGGCCGAGGAACGGATCGCTGCGCACGCCGAAACCGGAGGTGAACTCGACCTCGCCGATGACGGGCTTGCGATAGGGCACGAGTGCGAGGGTGCGATTGAGCCGGTCCATCTCGGCGCGGGTGCTGTTGATGCGATAGAGCTGCTTTTCGAACGGCCCCGAACTGGCGGTGAGTTTTACGGGTACGAAAGGCCCGCCCATCGCCGTGCGCGGCACGGCGGCTTCGAGATTTGCGAGGTTCAGGCCGAGATCGCTGACGACGCCGCGCATCCGGCGCATGCGTGAGTCCATGCCTTCCTCGACGGCGTTGAGCGCCGCCATCTGGCGACGCTCGACTTGGTCAAGCGAGGTCGTGAGCCGAACGACGACGTTGTCGAACCCTTGATTCTTGGCGAATTGATTGACGGGCGGAGCTGCGAGGGTCGGCGCGCGCGATTCGAGCCGCGCTTCGCGATCCGGCGGCGCCACGAAGATCACGGTGTCGCCGATCGGCGAGGGTTTTGGCGTGCCCTGCGTCGTCTGGCTGGCGTCGCCACGCTGCGGGGTGGACCGGGGAATCGATCCGGTCACGTCCGGCATGGACCCGAGCGCCGTGGCACGGGACTCCAGCGCCGTCTGGCGCTTCATGATCTGGTCGAGCTTCTGGTCGAACTGCTCCTGGTCGAGCAGTTGCCGGCTGGTGGTGCGGTCGACCTTGGCGCGCAGCTCGGCGATGCGGTCCTCATAGGCGTATTGCATCTCGGCCTGCCGGGCGATCAGCCGGGTGAGGACGTCGTCGCGGAAGGCGAAATAGGTCGCGGTTGCGGCCGACCAGAGCCCGAGCAACACGACGGTGCCGACCACGATCCAGAACACCACAGGTCCCAGGCGAACCTGCTTGCCGTGATGCACGATGGTGTAGGCGTCGTCGGTATCCGGAAGGGGAAGCGCTGTTGCCACAGCGGCGGCACGGCGATGAAAGGCTCGTCCGTGGTCGTGGGGGTGATGTTGGGGGTACTGCGAGAATTGGGCAGAACTTTTCGACATCGGCACTCCCGCGCCGGTCGGATGAGTCCGTACGGCCTAATTGCCGCGGCAATCTGGGCCAGTCATGGTTAATTTTCCGGAAACGGAACCGCTTGAATTTAAAGGATTGGTTAAAGCCTTCTTGCGGCCTCCAGCACCTCGTCGGCGTGGCCGTCGACCCGGACATTGCGCCAGATCCGGGCGATCTTGCCGTCGGCGCCAAGCAGCATCGTGGTACGAAGAACTCCCAGGAAGCTCTTGCCATACATGGACTTTTCGCCCCAGACGCCGTAGGCTTCCAGCATCTCGTGTGTCTCGTCCGAGATGAGGGGCACTCCGAGACCATGCTTGTCGCGGAACTTGTCCTGAGCCTTGACTGGATCAGCGGAGATACCGAGCACGGCGGTGCCAGCCGTGGCGAAGGCGCCGGTCAGCCGGGTGAAATCGATGGCCTCCCTGGTGCAGCCCGGCGTGTCGGCGCGGGGGTAGAAGAACAGGACCAGCTTCTGGCCGGTATAATCCGACAGCGCGACGACACCGCCACCGTCGCGGGGCAGGCGGAAGGCGGGAGCCTTCTGACCCTCGACCAAGCCGGCCTTCGCCGCCGTTTTGGGGGCGGATGCCGATTTGGAAGAATTTAACCGTTTCGATGCGTCCTTATGCGATGCTGTCTTTGCTATGGTCCCAGTTGATTTGCTCGCCGGTGTCCGCTGTGTTTTCGCGGACTTGGTTTGAGTCGCAGCCCGCGCTTTCACGGGCGTCTTTTTAGCCGTCGGACTACCGGAGGGCGTTTTGGACGATTTCTTTCGGGATTTCTTGGACATACGCCTTCCTTTCGTCGCTTTCGGCGGGTCAACCAAAGCGGTATTGCAGCCCTCTTCCGGTCTACCGGAATCGTGCCCTCGGCTGGGCGAGTCTGACGACGCCGGAGTCTGGTTACAAGGAATTCCACGCACCACCCCACTGCTCGTTGAACGCGCTCCCGGGGCGACATGACGAACAGAAGGAATATTCGAGGTATGGCGGCAATGCCGGCGCAGGGAGCTTCGCTTCCCGTCGACGGCTGCGGCCCCGGCGGCGCTCAATCCCACGACGGGCGCCTGTATCGAGAGGCAATGGCAAGGAATACGTCGCCCCAGGATTACAATCGGGATTTGGATCGGCGCGGCAGCCAACCAGAGCAGCAGCAATGGGACGACGCCGATTGGGATCCGGATCAGGAAGCGGCGGCGGGCTATCGGGCACGCCGGCTGTTGTCGCGTTCCAATTCGGGCTTCCATCGGTTCGCTGACGGGTTTGGGCCGCTGCGCCGCTGGATGGGCGGCGGTCGCTGGCTGAAGCGCGTGGCCGTGGTCGTCGGTGCCCTGGTTGTCATCTTCGTCGGCTGTTTCGGCGCACTGTGGTGGCGGCTCGGTGCCGGTCCCATCAATCTCGACATTGCGACGCCGTGGCTCGCCGCCGCGATCGAGGACAATATCGGTCACGGCAACACCGTGGAGGTCGGCGGCACGCAGATCGAACGGGCCGGGCGGATCCGCATCGCCGTGCGTATCCGTGATATCGTCGTGCGCGACCACGATCACGTCATTGTCGCCACCGCACCGAAGGCCGAGGTGAAGCTGTCGGGTGCAGGCCTGCTGATGGGGCATCTGCGCGCCGAAAGCCTCAACCTCGTCGATGCCGAGCTCGCGATCCGGATCGCGCCTGACGGGACGGTCACAGTGTCGGCTGGCGACACCGCAAAGCCGCTCGCCACCGGCGTCGCCTCCAAGAAGGACGCGGGGCTGCCGCCGACTTTCCCGCGCAACGGTGTCCCACCGCCGCCATTCGCAACCGAGCCTGCGACCCCCGACACATCGCAAGCCGCGACCCAGGTCACGGCCCCGACCGGCATTCTTCAGGGCCTCGACTGGCTCGACAGTCTGAGCATGACCGGCCTCGACGGCCAGAATCTCAACGAGATCGGCCTGAAGAACGGCAATCTGATCGTCGACGACCAGCAGCGCGGCAGCAAATGGACGTTCGAGAACATCACGCTCAGCCTGCGCCGACCGAGCCATGGCGGCGTCGCGCTCAGCCTCGGCGAGGAGGGCGCGCGTCCGTGGTCGTTGCGTGCCACGATCGGACCCACCGAGAACGGCGTGCGCTCGGTCGATATCCGCGCCGACAAGGTCTCGACCGCCAACATCCTGCTGGCGTTGCGGGTGAAGGACCTCACCTACACCGCCGACCTGCCGCTGACCGGCGAGCTCAAGGGCGAGCTCGGCCGCGACGGCGTGCCGACCTTCTTTCGCGGCAAGATCACGGTCGGTGCGGGCAACATCATCGACACCGATACGCCCGACTATCCGATGGCGATCGACTCGGCCGAGATCAATGTCGAGTGGGACGCCAACCGGCGGGTGCTGGTCGCTCCGTTCAAGATCCTCTCGGGCGCGAACCGCCTGACGCTGCTGGCTCATGTCGAGCCGCCCAACGGCAACGTCAATGACTGGCAGCTCGGTTTCAGCGGCGGCTCGATCCTGCTCGGCGGCATCGACAACGAGCCGCCGCTGGTCTTCAACCGTATTGCGATCGGCTTCCGCTTCGATACCGACCACAAGAGGCTGCTGTTGACGCAGGCCGATATCTCCAACGGAGAGATCGGCGTCGCCGGCACCGGTGCCATCGACTATTCGGGCGAGCCGCGGCTGACATTGGGCTTTGCGGGAACGCCGATGTCGGCCTCCGCGCTCAAGCGGATGTGGCCGACGCTTGTGGTTCCCGAGTTGCGCGAATGGGTAATCGAGCGGATCGAGCGTGGAACGCTCCAGCGCATCGAGATCGGCGTTAATTCGCCGACGAAGAATCTTCCGCGCAAGGGCCCACCCATTCCCGACGACGGCCTGTCGGTCAATATCGTGGCGAGCGGTGTCACGGTTCGTCCCGTCGATGGCCTGCCGGTGGTGCACGATGCCGATTTGAAGGCGCGCGTGACCGGGCGCACCGCGACGGTGAATATCGGGCAGGGCACTGCCGATACGCCAGCGGGCCGCAAGATCACGATTTCCGACTTCGTCTTCGAGGTGCCCGATATGGCGCCCAAGCCGTCGCCGTCGCGGACCAGGTTCCGTGTCGAAGGTCCGGTGCCTGCTGCCGCCGAAATGCTTTCCAACGATCGCCTGAGCGATCTGTCGTCGACCGTCATCGATCCCAATACGAGCAAGGGGACGTTCTCGGCGAACGTCCAGCTTGGGCTGCCAGTCAAGGGCGAGCTGACCAAAGCCGACACCACCTACAGCGTTACCGCCGATCTCAACGGTTTTGGTGCCGACAAGCTGGTGATGAACCAGAAGCTGGAGGCCAACAACCTCAAGATCGTCGCGAGCAACCAGGGCTATCAGGTCAAGGGCGACGTCAAGATCAACGGGCAGGCGGCCTCGCTCGACTACCGCAAACCGGCCGAGGGCGATGCGGACGTCAAATTGCAGGCTACGCTGGACGATGCGAGCCGCGCGCGCCTCGGGTTCGATCTGGGTCCCGCCGTCAGCGGATCGGTGCCGATCAAGCTCTCGGGCAAGATCGCCGGGGGGCCCGACCAGACGACGAAGCTCGGCATCGAGGCCGACCTGACCTCGGTCAAGCTCGACAACATCCTGCCCGGCTGGGTCAAGCTGCCGGGCAGAGCGGGCAAGGCCAGCTTCAAGGTGGTGCCGACGGCGCAATCGACGCGTCTGGAGGACATCGTCATCGAAGGCGGCGGCGCCTCGATCAAGGGGGCGCTCGAGGTCGATCCGAACGGCGACCTCATGAACGCGAACTTCCCGACCTACGCGCCGTCCGACGGCGACAAGGCGTCGCTGAAGGTGGAGCGCGGCCAGGACGGCGTGATCAAGGGCACGATGCGCGGCGACGTATTCGACGGCCGCGGTTTCCTGAAATCGGCAATCTCAGGCAGTTCCAAGGACGATGCCAAGAGCAAGACGAAGAACGTCGATTTCGACATGGACGTGAAGCTCGGCGCCGTCATGGGATTCAATGGCGAGGCGATGCGCAGCGTTGAGGCCAAGATGTCGCGGCGCAATGGTGCGGTCAAAGCCTTCACGCTGAGCGGCAGGATCGGAAAAGACACGCCTGTGGCAGCCGATTTGCGCGGAGGCCGCGCCCAGGGCAACCGCGAGGTGATCTATCTCCAGACCAGCGATGCCGGCGCGCTCCTGCGCTTCACCGACACCACCAACAAGGTCTTCGGCGGCCAGATGGTGGTGGCGATGGAGCCGCCGACGTCAGAGCCTACGACCAGGGAAGGCCTGATCAACGTGCGCGACTTCTCGGTCAAGGGAATGGATCAGCTCGATCGAGTCGCGGCAGGCGGTCCCAACGGTGCGCAGAGCGGCGTCGCCTTCACGGCGCTGCGAGCGGAGTTCACCCGGCAGAACGGCGCGCTCACGATCCGCGACGGCGTCGTCCAGGGGCCGATGATCGGCGGCACCATCGAAGGCTCGATCGACTATCCCGGCAACCAGGTCTGCATGAGCGGCACCTTCGTGCCGATGTACGGGCTCAACAATATCCCCGCTAAGATTCCACTCGTCGGCCTGTTGCTCGGCGGCGGTAGCAATGAAGGCGTGATCGGCGTCACGTATGAGGTCGTGGGCACGCCGGCCGCGCCGGTGATGCGCGTCAATCCGATCTCGGCGATGATGCCGGGTCTGTTCCGTAAGATCTTCGAGTTCAACACCGGCAAGCAGAACTCGCCGTTCGACGAGCAATTGCCGTCGGCACAATCCGGCGAGAGCCCGACCGGATCAGCAAGGCCGCTGTCGAGCGGCTGCAGCCTCGCGCGGCGATAGCCGCGGGCTACCCGCTTCTCGTGTCCGAGAATGAATGCGGATGGTGGTTTGCGCGCGGCCATCCTTCGAGACGCCCGCTCCGCGGGCTCCTCAGGATGAGGTCCTGTTCCAAGGATAAATCTTAGATCCTCATGGTGAGGAGCCCGCGGAGCGGGCGTCTCGAACCACGAGGCCCGTGCGCCGCCTTACGCCGCGCGCACGCCCGCGAGGAACGTCCCGACTTCGCCAGAGAGCTGCTCTGCCTGCTTGGAGAGGTTCGAGGCTGCGGCGAGCACCATGCCTGCGGCATTGCCGGTCTCGTTCGCTGCCGTGCTGACGCCGCCGATATTGGTGGTGACCTCCTGGGTCGCCTCGGCCGTCTGCGAGACACTGCGGGCGATCTCGGCGGTGGCGGCGCCTTGCTCCTCGATCGCGGTGCCGATCGAGGTGGCGATCCGGCTGACCTCCTCGATGGTGGCGGTGATGCCGCCGATGGCGTCCACCGCTTCCTTGGTCGCGCCTTGGATCTGGGCGATCTTGTCGCCGATCTCGCGGGTGGCTTCCGCAGTCTGGCTCGCCAGCGACTTCACCTCGGAGGCGACGACGGCAAAGCCGCGGCCGGCTTCACCGGCGCGCGCGGCCTCGATGGTGGCGTTGAGCGCGAGCAGATTGGTCTGCGCCGCGATGCTGGAAATCAGCTCGGCGACGTGCTCGATCTGCTGGGCGCCGTCCGAAAGGGCCCGCACGATCGTGTCGGTGCGGCGTGCGCTGTCCACGGCGCGTCCGGTGACCACGGCGGACTGCGCGACCTGACGGCTGATCTCGGTGATGGAGGAGGACAGCTCCTCGGCGGCGGCCGCGACCGTCTGGACGCGCTGGCTGGCTTCGGTGGCGGCCGAGCCGACGACGGCGGCGCGGCGGTTGGTGCCTTCCGCGGTCGACGACATCGACTTGGCGGTGACCTCCAGCTCGCCGGAGCCCGAGGCCATCAGCCCGACGAGCTGGCCGACCGAGGCATCGAACCGGTCGGCAAGCGAGATCAGCGCGTCGCGCTTCTCCTGCTCGCTGCGGGTCTTGGTGGCGACCTGCTCGGCCTCCAGCTTGCGCGCCGTCAGCGCGGTCTGCCTGAGCACTTCGAGGGTCTCCGCCATGCGGCCGATCTCGTCGCCGCGACCGGTCTCCTCGACCGCGGTGTCGATGGCGCCTTCGGAAATGGCCTGCATGCGGTTCTTCTGGCGGTCGAGTGCGCCGAGCACGTCGCGGGCGATCAGCCAGGACAGTGTCGCCATCAGCAGCATCAGGCCGATGCCTATCGCACCCAATTCCAGCGTCAAGGCTCGCACGTCGGCATCGATGTCGTCGACATAGAGGCCGTAGCTGATCGTCGCGTTCCAGGGCGCGAATTTGCGCGCGAACACGGTCTTGCGGACGGGCTCCGTCTGGCCGGGGCGGGGATAGAGATAGGAGGTCACGCCGCCCTGTGCGGTCTCAGCGCCGGCCTTGATAATGGCGTCGGCGATCGGGACGCCATTGGAGTCCTTCGCACCGGTGATCTTGCCTTCGAGCTGCTGGTTGGCGCCGTTGACGATGAGGGATGTATCGGCGTTGTAGACCACCGGATAGCCTTGGCCGCCATTGAAGCTCATGCGGCGGCCCCGCAGATGGAACTGGACCTTCGCTTCGGCCTGCGTCAGCTTGCCGGCGCCGACCTCCTCTTCGAGTGATTGGGCGAGGTTGTGGAGCATATCGACCGCGGTCCGCATCTGCTGGACACGGTCCTCCAGCATGCGGCTCTTGCCGAGCACGGAGGACACCCCGATGATGGCCGTGACCGTGAGCGCCGAAAGACAGACCATGCTGGCGAGCTTGGTGCGGATCTTGAGGTGACTCAGCAGCTTCATCACGGCCTCGACGGAATGATTATTGTTGCTCGCGTCGGTAGCATGAATTTCTTACCAATCATGAATGGACGTGTGCGACGAGCTGCCGCGCAAGCGGCGTCCGCGAGCTGCATGCGCAAACATCCATGCGGAAATGCGCCGCGTGGGCACACGGCGCGTCAACTGGGAGACAAAAATTGTGTGGGTCTATAGTCCCGACCGAATCCGGTGGGAGCGGACATGAACCGATTCGTCCACCGCCTCATCATGTCGATGCTGCTGGTCGCGGTCCTCGTCCTCGTCTGGAACGTGCTGGGCTCGCGCTGAGATGGCACCCGCAAATGTACGGGTGCCATCTCTTTATTCGCGGATCAATTGCTGACGCCTCAGCGCCGCGCGAACGCGCCGCCGGTTGTGCCGCTAGTCCTTGCCTATCGCCGCATCGGCGCTGACCGAGCCGCCGCCGGCTGCCGAGAGGTAGAGGCAGGCGAAGCAGAACAGGATCGCCGCGGTGCCACCATTGAGCAGCGGCAGGAACACCGGCGTTTCGCCCTTGAACATGTGCCCCATGAAATAGGCGAAGGCCATCTCACCCGAGAGGATGAATGCCGCGAGGCGGGTGAACAGGCCGATCATCAGCAGCGCGCCAAGCACGAGCTCAAGCGTACCGGCTGCGTAGATAATCGGCGGGATGTTTGCGAAGTAGGGAAGCACCGGAAACTTGAACAGCTTGGCGATGCCGTACTGGAACAGCAGCAGGCCGGTGACGAAACGAAACAGGCTCAAGAGAACCGGTTGAAAGCGAACGAGATAGGGAAAGTTCATTGGTTTGTGCCCTCCATCCAATGCTGCGACTCGGACCGCATTCAGTTCTGCGCTGCAAGCCGCCCAAGGGCAATTTGCGCTGACATTTTTGTCATGTCGGACAAAACACCGCGGGAGGGACTTTCAGCCGCGCGCCATCCACATCTTTTGCAGCTGTTCGCGCCGTGCCCATCCGTAATTTCCCGGTGACGCGAATGCCCGCAGGTTACCTCTGAGACACCTACCGCCGCAAGGCGGGCACGACCAGGAACGGGATCATCCCGAGCACCACGCTCGCAAGCGCGAAGGCGAGCAGCGCGTTGTAGCCGTGGGTCGCGTCGTGGATCAGGCCGCCGCTCCAGGAGCCGAACGCCGAGCCGAGTCCGCTGCCGATCGAGATGGTGCCGTAGATGGTGCCGACGCGCTTGCCCCCGAAGATCTTCATCGCGGTCGCCGTGATCAGCGGTCCACGTGAGCCCATCATGCTGCCGAAGCAGACCACGAATCCGGTGAGCAGGAGGAGATTGGCGGAGTATTGCAACAGCCACAGCAGGAAGATGCCGAGGATCGAGATCGCGTAGCTGAGCAGCACCGACGGCCGGCGTCCGATCAGGCCGTCGAGCGCTGACACGCCGAGCATGCCGAACACCAGGACGACGCCGGAGAAGCCCCAGGCCGTCGCGGCCTGCAGCGGCGGAAAGCCGGCATCGATCAGATAGGCCACGATCTGGGCGGCGATCGCGTACATGCCGACCGCGGTGAAGAAGAAGGTCGAGAACAGCGCCCAGAAGGCGTGATGGCGCATCGCGCTCGGAAGGGTCCAGCCGTGATCGACGAAATCGGGATCGGTCTTCTTGGCGATATGCGGCGAGCCCGAGGCGAACAGCCGCCATGGCAGCAGCATCAGCGGCACCAGCAGGCCGAGCGCGGCGAAGCCGAACAGCTGGTAGGTTTCGCGCCAGCCGAGATGATCGATCAAAAGCTGCGAGGCCGGCAGCAGCGCCAGCACGCCGCCCCCCATGGCCGAGTAGACCACCGCCATCGCGGTCGGCAGCTTTGGGCCGAACCAGCGGCCGAGCAGGATCGAGTTCGGCACATTGCCGATGAAGGCGACGCCGATGCCGACGCAGAGTCCGATCGAGAGCTGGAATTGCCAGAGTGACTGCGCGTGGCTTGCGATCAGGAAGGCCGAGCCGAGCAGCAACAGCCCGAGTGCATAGACGATGCGCGGTCCGGAATGATCGAACAGGCGCCCGACCAATGGCGCCATCAGTCCGCTGACGAGCCAGGTCAGCGAATAGATCGAGACCACCTGGGCGCGATCCCAGCCAAAGTTTTCCGAGATCGGCTTCAGGAAGACGGTGAAGCTTTCGCTGAGGCCGCGGCCGAGCACGGCGAGTGTGAAGCAGAGCGCGAGCACCACCAGCGCGGTGCGCACGACGCCCTGCGGCGTCGCCGTGACGCGTTCCCGGGGCGTTTGCTTGGACTGTTCCTCTAGCGTGTTCTGGTCCATTGCCGATCAGGGAGCGCGCTTCAGCGCGCCCTGACAAGCAGCGAAAAGCTCATACGCCTATGCAGGCCTGAGGAGGATGTGCTTCTTCTTGCCGAACGACAGTTTGACCACGCCTTCCGGCGTCAGGTTGGCCGCCGACAACGCCATCTTCTCGTCCGTGACAGGCTCGTCATTGACGCGCAGGCCGCCGCCCTTGATCTGGCGCCGTGCTTCGCCATTGGAGGCAACGAGGCCCGCCTTGACGAAGGCATTGAGCACGCCGAGGCCGGCGTCGAACTCGCCGCGCGGAATTTCCACGGTCGGGAGACTCTCGGCCAGCGCGCCTTCCTCGAAGGTGCGGCGCGCGGTCTCGGCCGCCTCGTTCGCGGCGTCGCGGCCATGCAGGAGCGCGGTCGCCTCGGTGGCGAGTACCTTCTTGGCCTCGTTGATCTCGGAGCCTCCGAGCGCCTCGAGCTTCCTGATCTCGCTCATCGGCAGCGTCGTGAACAGCTTGAGGAATTTGCCGACGTCGGCATCCTCGGTGTTGCGCCAGTACTGCCAGAAATCATACGGCGAGAATTGGTCGGCGTTGAGCCAGACCGCGCCTTGCGCGGTCTTGCCCATCTTGACCCCCGATGCCGTCGTCAGCAGCGGCGTCGTCAGCGCGAACAGCTGATGGGTGCCCATGCGGCGGCCGAGATCGACGCCCATGATGATGTTGCCCCACTGGTCGGAGCCGCCCATCTGCAAGTTGCAGCCGGTCCGCCTGGCGAGTTCGACATAGTCGTAGGCCTGGCAGATCATGTAGTTGAACTCGATGAAGCTCATCTCCTGCTCGCGTTCGAGGCGCAGGCGCACGGAGTCCATGGTCAGCATACGGTTGACCGAGAAGTGCCGGCCGACGTCGCGCAGCATCTCGATGTAGTTGAGCTTTGTCAGCCACTCGGCATTGTCGAGCATGATGGCGTCGCTCTTGCCGTCGCCATAACGCAGCACTTTTGCGAACACGCCGCGGATCGATTCCTTGTTGGCCTCGATCTCGGCGACAGAGCGGATTGCACGCGTCTCGTCCTTGCCGGAGGGATCGCCGACCATGGTGGTGCCGCCGCCCATCAGGGTGATCGGCTTGTTGCCGGACTGCTGCAGCCAGTGCAGCATCATCATGGTCAGGTAGTTGCCGATATGCAGCGAGCGGGCGGTGCAATCGTAGCCGACATAGCCGGTCACCTCGCCCTTGGCGGCGAGTGCGTCCAGCCCCTCGAAATCGGAGCACTGATGGACGAATCCACGTTCCTGCAGCGTGTTGAGGAAATCCGATTTGAATGCAGTCATTTGTCGGCGCGCCTGACAATTCTTGGTTTACTGTTTTGGGAGCAATTTAAGGGTCTTCTATGGGAACTCGATTGCTGCCCGCCACTTTGGCCTGTGGCATTATAAGATGTGTCCCTCTGGCACAAGATCGGCATGCCGGAAGGGTCTCTTGAGGACGCTGATCCATGATGTTGACGGCACTCGGTTTGATGAGCGGCACCTCGCTGGACGGGGTGGATGTTGCGCTGATCGAAACCGACGGAAAGCAGGTGAAGGCGTTCGGGCCGTCCGGCTACCGGCCGTATAGCCCGGCGGAGCGCAACCTGCTGCGCCAGGCGCTGAGCGAGGCGGTGCACCTGCCGCAGCGCGATGCCCGGCCGGGGATTTTGGCCGAGGCCGAGCGCGCGGTGACCCAGGCGCATGCTGAGGCGGTCGCCGCCTTTGTCGCCCAGAATCGGATGAGGCCGGAAGACATCGACATCGTCGGCTTCCACGGCCAGACCGTGCTGCATCGCCCCGAGAAACGGCTGACGGTGCAGATCGGCGATGCGCCGGCGCTGGCCAAGGCGATCCACATCCCCGTGATGCATGATTTCCGCGCCGCCGACGTCGAAGCTGGCGGGCAGGGCGCGCCATTCGTGCCGGTCTACCACCGGGCGCTCGTCCAGTCGCTGGAGCGCGAAGGGCCGATCGTTGTCGTCAATATCGGCGGCGTCTCCAACATCACCTATATCGACGGCAACGACACGCTGATCGCCTGCGATACCGGGCCCGGCAACGCGCTGCTCGACGATTTCATGTACCGCACCATGAACCAGGCGTTCGACGCGGACGGAAAGTTCGCCGCCCTCGGCAAGGCGGACGAAGCCTGGATCGCGCGGGCGCTGGAGTTGCCGTTCTTCGCAAGCCCGCCGCCGAAATCGCTCGACCGCAACGATTTTGCCGCACTAAAGCTCGGCGAGGTGCAGCCGGCCGACGGCGCCGCGACTCTGACCGCCTTCACCGCGGCGGCCATCGCCCGCATCATCCCGCTGCTGCCACGCAGGCCGCGAAGCTGGATCGTCTGCGGCGGTGGCGCCCGCAACCGGACCATGCTCCAGATGCTGCGGGAGCGCGTTGGGTCCGCCACTGTCGAGGCCGCCGAGGCAGTCGGCTGGGCCTCCGACGCCATCGAGGCGCAGGCCTTCGGCTTCCTTGCCGCGCGCGGCCTGAAGGGCCTGCCGCTGTCGTATCCCGCGACCACGGGCGTGCCAATGCCAATGACGGGCGGGGTGATCGCGCGGCCTTGAGGTGATCCCCAGATCGATACCGGTCGATGCAAATGCATTGAACTTGACGAATGCATGCAAATGCATCTATCTTGGATGCAGTTGCATCCAACTGCCGGGATCTTTGCCATGACCGCTTCACTCAGACTGATCAGCCACAAGCTTTGTCCATACGTGCAGCGCGCGGTGATCGCGCTCAAGGAGAAGGGCGTTCCGTTCGAGCGGGTCGACATCGATCTCGCCAACAAGCCGGACTGGTTTCTCAAACTGTCGCCGCTTGGCAAAGTGCCGGTGCTGGTCGTGACGACCGACAAGGGCGAGGTCGCGCTGTTCGAGAGCAACGTGATCTGCGAGTACATCGAGGAGACGCAAGGCGGTGTGAAGCTGCATCCGGCGGATGCCTTGAAGCGTGCCGAGCACCGGGCGTGGATGGAGTTTGGTTCAGCAGTGCTCGGCGATCTCTGGGGCCTGGAGACCACGACCGATCCGGCGACGTTCGAGAGCAAGCGCCAGGCGCTCGTTGCAAAATTCGCGCGGGTCGAGGCGGCGCTCGGCGCCGGTCCTTATTTTGCCGGCGAAGCGTTCAGTTTGGTCGACGCAGTGTTCGCGCCCGTCTTCCGCTATTTCGATCTGTTCGACGAGCTGACCGAGCACGGCATTTTCCGCGATGTGCCGAAGGTCCGCGCATGGCGCGCCGAACTGGCGAAGCGTCCGAGCGTCCGCACCGCGGTCGGCGCGGACTATCCGCAATTGCTGCGCGCCTTCCTGGTGCGGCATGACGCGCATCTGCTCAAGCTCGCGGCTTGAGCCCTCGCCGATGTCGCAATCCATGGCCTGGCTGATGCTGGTGGTCGCCGGCGTGCTTGATGTCGGCTGGGCGATCTCGATGAAATACGCGGAGGGCTACACGCGTGTGAGCTGGAGTATCGTCTCGCTGGTGCTGCTCGCCGCCTTTGTGTTCCTGCTCGGACGCGCCTTGAAGGTGCTCGAGGTCGGCGTCGCCTATTCGGTGTGGACGGGCATTGGCGCCGCCGGCACCTTCATCATGGGCGTCGTGCTATTCGGCGAGACCCTGAGCGCGATGAAGATCGCGGGGATCGTGCTGGTGCTGACGGGGATCGCGGCGCTCAAGCTGGCCTAGAGCTCTGCGGCCATTTTCGCGAGCGTCGCGATCGTGTTCATGTTGCGCGCGGTGCCGGTCTTGGCGGCGGGGATGACCAGCTTCGACGTGCCCATGCCGTCGCCGTAATGCACGTAGATCTCGCGGTGGCCGAGGCGGACCTCCTCCTTGTTCTGGCCGCGAATGCCGGCGAGCGCATCCGCCGGCGGCGCCTTGTCGAGGAAGATCGCGACGGTGCGGTTGGGCGCGGCCTTTGGAAACGGATTATCGGCCAAGACCCGCGCCATCTCGGTGGCGCTGCGCACGAGCACGCCGACCGGCGCGCCGGCATAGGCGTGCAACCGCTTTTCGAGTGCGGTCTTGATCGCAGATTGCGACTTGCGGCTTGTGAAGACGACGTTGCCGCTTGCAATATAGGTGCGCACAGCGGCGTAGCCGAGCTCCTCGCAAATGGCCTTGAGTTCGCTCATCGGCAGTTTGCCGGTGCCGCCGACATTCACGGCACGCAGCAATGCGATGAACGCGCCCACGGAAAGCTCAGCGCACGTTGGCGAGGCGCATGTCGAGATAGGCGGTGATGGTTTCCATCAGCGGCTCGAGCTTGGCGTCGAAGAAGTGGTTGGCGCCGGGGATGACCTGCTGGTCGATCACGATGCCCTTTTGCGTCTTCAGCTTCTCGACCAGCGTGTTGACGTCCTTGGGCGGCACCACCGCGTCCTTCTCGCCATGCACGATCAGGCCAGAGGACGGGCAGGGCGCGAGGAACGAGAAGTCGTAGAGGTTGGCGGGCGGCGCGATCGAGATGAAGCCCTCGACCTCCGGGCGGCGCATCAGCAACTGCATGCCGATCCAGGCGCCGAAGGAGAAGCCGGCAACCCAGCAGGCGCGCGCTTCGGGATTGATGGTCTGCGCCCAGTCGAGCGCCGCGGCCGCGTCCGACAATTCGCCAGTGCCGTGGTCGAACGAGCCCTGGCTGCGGCCGACGCCGCGGAAATTGAACCGCAGCACGGAGAAGCCGCGATGCGCGAACGCATAGTAGCACTGGTAGATGATCTGATGATTCATCGTGCCGTGGAACTGCGGATGCGGATGCAGGACCATCGCGATCGGCGCGTTCTTCTGCTTGGCCGGATGGTAGCGGCCTTCGAGACGGCCGGCGGGGCCGGTGAAAATAACTTCAGGCATGATGATCTCTTGATTGATCCCTTGAAGACGCTCTTCAACAATCAACCGATTGTGCGGATTTCATCGGCTGCTGGGCCGATCAAGCCGCGAATGGAAGGGTGGAGCGGCGCCCTCGGATGATGCGCGAGCGGCGCGCGGCGAACTGACGCGCGCGTTCTAACATGAGGCGAGGGTCAAAAAGCAAGCATCTTGAACATCCCGCAATCGGCTCAAGATGTTAGCGTCATGGCCGTTCCGTCGCGCGATGGGGAATCCGGAATCGAGATTGCCAAGTGCTCCAGGGGAGCCCATGTCGGGTACCAGCGCTGGCGCAACAACCACGATCGCAGGTAATATAGTAGTCTATGCCGAGCCGCATCTATCTCGACTGGAATGCGACCACGCCGCTTCGTCCCGAGGCCCGAAGCGCAATGCTCGCAGCCTCCGAGCTCATCGGCAATCCCTCCTCGGTTCATGCCGAGGGGCGCGAGGCGCGACGGCTTGTCGAGGACGCGCGGGCCCTGCTTGCGACCTCCGTCGGCGCGTTGCCGCGGAACGTGGTTTTCACCTCCGCGGGAACCGAAGCCAACGCGCTGGCGCTGTCGCCGGGCCTTCGAGGGCCTTCTGGCGGGCCTGTTGAGCGGCTCCTAGTCTCGGCGGTCGAGCATGCGTCGGTGCTGGCGGGCGGCCGGTTCCCGGCCGATAGGATCGGTCAGGTCAGGGTTACGCGCTCCGGCGTGATCGACCTCGACGATTTGAAGGCGCTGCTCGGCGACGGCCCGCCGGCGCTGGTCTCCATCATGGCGGCCAACAATGAGACGGGCGCGCTGCAGCCTATCGCCGAGGCCGCGGCAATCGTTCACGCGGCTGGCGGCCTCCTGCACGTCGATGCAATCCAGGCGTTTGGAAAAATCCCTTTCGATATCAAAGCTATCGGCGCAGACCTTGCGACCTTTTCTGCACACAAGATCGGCGGTCCCAAGGGTGTTGGCGCGCTGGTCGCGGCCGAGGGCGTGGCCGGGCTTGAGCCGTTGCTGCGGGGCGGCGGGCAGGAGATGAACCGGCGCGCGGGAACCGAGAATGTCGCCGGCATTGCCGGCTTCGGGGCAGCGGTGCGGGTCGCCCTTCAGGCTTTGTCGGAGGATGCAGCGCGGATGGCAAGTCTCAGAGATCGCTTGGAAAATGGCATTCGCTCCATGGCCGGCGCAACGGTCTTCTCAAGTGACGTCAAGCGGTTGCCAAATACCGTTCTGTTCACCGCCCCCGGCCTTAAGGCCGAGACCGCGGTGATCGGCTTCGACCTCGAAGGCGTCGCCGTGTCCTCAGGCTCTGCCTGTTCCTCGGGCAAGGTTCAGCCGTCCCACGTGTTGTCGGCAATGGGGTATGATCCGACCGTCGCCCAAGGAGCGGTGCGTCTTAGTCTGGGCTGGTCCACGGAGCCGGATGACATCAACAGGGCGTTAGAGGCTTGGCGAAAGCTCGGTAATACCCTACTTAAGGGATAAGCGATGAAACACGGCTTGAACGGTTCTAAGCGCGTGCTTCCCGCCAAGAAACATCGTAATAGTCGTCCGAGTTTGATGATCCACCGCGGTCCTTGAAACCGCGAGCGGAGGATAGAATGCCAGCCGTGCAAGAGACGGTCGAGCGCGTGAAGCGCATCGACGTCGATCAGTATCGTTATGGGTTTGAGACCCTGATCGAGTCCGACAAGGCCCCAAAGGGGCTGTCGGAAGAGACCGTCAAGTTCATCTCCGAGAAGAAGAACGAACCCGCCTGGATGCTCCAGTGGCGGCTCGAAGCCTATCGGCGCTGGCTAACCATGACCGAGCCGACCTGGGCGCGCGTCGATTATCCCAAGATCGACTTCCAGGACCTCTATTATTATTCGGCGCCGAAGCCGAAGAAGACGATCACCTCGCTCGACGAGATCGATCCAGAGATTCTGAAGACCTACGAGAAGCTCGGCATTCCCTTGCGGGAAGTCGCCATGCTCGAAGGCGTCGAGCCGAAGCCCGGCGAGGAAGATCCCACGCGTCGCAAGATCGCGGTCGATGCCGTCTTCGATTCGGTTTCGGTTGCGACCACCTTTAAGGCGGAGCTGAAGAAGGCCGGCGTGATCTTCATGCCGATCTCGGAGGCGATCCGCGAGCATCCCGAGCTGGTGCAGAAATATCTGGGATCCGTGGTGCCGACCTCGGACAATTTCTACGCGACGCTGAACTCGGCGGTGTTTTCGGACGGTTCGTTCGTCTACGTGCCGCCGGGCGTGCGCTGCCCGATGGAGCTGTCGACGTACTTCCGCATCAACGAGCGCAACACCGGCCAGTTCGAGCGCACGCTGATCATCGCCGACAAGGGCTCCTACGTCTCCTATCTCGAGGGCTGCACCGCGCCGCAGCGCGACGAGAACCAACTGCACGCAGCCGTGGTCGAGCTCGTCACGCATGACGACGCCGAGATCAAATATTCGACGGTGCAGAACTGGTATCCCGGCAATTCGGAAGGCAAGGGCGGCATCTACAATTTCGTCACCAAGCGTGGCGATTGCCGCGGCAACAATTCCAAGATCTCCTGGACCCAGGTCGAGACCGGTTCGGCGATCACCTGGAAATATCCGAGCTGCATCCTGCGCGGCGACAATTCGCGTGGCGAATTCTACTCGATCGCGATCTCGAACGGCTATCAGCAGGTCGACTCGGGCACCAAGATGATCCATCTCGGCAAGAACACGTCGAGCCGGATCATCTCCAAGGGCATCGCCGCCGGCAAGTCGCAGAACACCTATCGCGGCCTCGTCACGGCGCATCGTAAGGCGACCGGCGCGCGCAACTTCACCGCCTGCGATTCGCTGTTGATCGGCGACAAATGCGGCGCGCACACCGTTCCCTACATCGAAGCCAAGAACTCGTCGGCGACGTTCGAGCACGAGGCCACCACGTCGAAGATCTCCGAGGACGTGCTGTTCTACTGCATCCAGCGCGGCCTCACGCAGGAGGAGGCGGTCGGCCTCGTGGTCAACGGCTTCGTCAAGGACGTGCTGCAGCAACTGCCGATGGAGTTCGCGGTGGAAGCGCAGAAGCTGATCTCGATCTCGCTTGAAGGATCGGTCGGCTAGCGCCGACCTCATCCTGAGGAGGCCGCGTAAGCGGCCGTCTCGAAGGATGGATACGAAAAGATTGTTGGCCTTAATCCTTCGAGACGCGCCTGCGGCGCTCCTCAGGATGAGGAGATAGATGGAAACAAGATATGGCTTTGCTCGAAGTGAAAGACCTCAAGGTTCGTGTTGAGGAACGTGAGATCCTCCACGGGCTGACGCTGACCGTGAACGAGGGCGAGATCCACGCGATCATGGGGCCGAACGGCTCCGGCAAGTCGACGCTGTCCCACGTCATCGCCGGCAAGCCGGGTTACGAGGTGACCGACGGCGAGATCCTGTTCAAGGGCGAAGATTTGCTCGCGATGGCCCCCAACGAGCGCGCCGCCAAGGGCGTGTTCCTGGCGTTCCAGTATCCGGTCGAGATCCCCGGCGTCTCCACCATGAATTTCCTGCGTACCGCGCTGAACGCGCAGCGCAAGGCGCGCGGCGAGAGCGAATATTCGACGCCCGACTTTTTGAAGAAAGTCCGCGAAGTCTCGAAGTCGCTGAACATCCCGCAGGACATGCTCAAGCGCGGCGTCAATGTCGGTTTTTCCGGCGGCGAGAAGAAGCGCAACGAGGTGCTGCAGATGGCGCTGTTTGAGCCGAGCCTGTGCATCCTCGACGAGATGGATTCCGGCCTCGACATCGACGCGTTGCGCATTGCGGCCGATGGTGTCAACGCGCTGCATTCGCCCAAGCGCGCGATGGTCGTTATCACCCACTATCAGCGGTTGCTGAACTACATCGTCCCCGACATCGTGCACGTGATGTCGAAGGGCCGTGTCGTGAAGAGCGGCGGCAAGGAACTGGCGCTGGAGCTGGAAGCGTCCGGCTACGCCCAGTTCGAGGACGCCGCGTAAGGAATTTTGCGATGAACGTTGCTGTGGCAAAGACCGGAAATGGCCGCGCGGTGAGCGATCTCTTCGCCAGCGCCGCAGGCCGTCTGCCGGGTTCGCCTTCCGTGATCGCGGTGCGTCGCGAGGCGTTCGAGACCTATGAGCGTCTCGGCCTGCCGCACCGCCGGATCGAGGAATGGAAATACACCGATCTGCGCGCGCTGGTCGGCGAGGTGCTGCCGCTGGCGGCTGCACCCGATGCGGCTGCGTTGAAGCGTGCCGCGGACGCCGTGAAGGCGCATGCGATCGCGGGCGCCCGCAAGCTGGTGCTGGTCGACGGCGTGTTCGCGGCCGATTTGTCGGACCTGAAGGCGCTTGGCTCCGAGGTGAGCGTCAAGACGTTGCGTGAGGTGCTGGAGAACAAGGCCAATCCCGCCGCCGCCGATCTCCTGCAGACCATTTCAAGCGACGCCGTGATCTCGCTCAATGCGGCGATGGCGACCGACGGCGTGGTGATCTCGGTCGCTGATGGCGCGCAGCCGTCCGCCCCGGTCCAACTTATTCATGTCGCGACCGCATCTTCGGCCTCGTCGTTCACGCGCTCGCATCTGCGTATCGGCAAGGGCGCCCGGGCGACGATCATCGAAAGCTTCGTCGCGGCTGGAAAGACGAGCGCCTATCAAGTCAACGACGCCGTCATCCTCTGGGTCGGCGACAACGCCGATGTCGCGCATATCCGCCTGATGGACGATTCGCCGGATGCGGTGAACATTACCTCGCAGTTCGTCACGGTCGGTGCGAACACGAAGCTCAATTTCTTCAACATGACCACCGGTGCTGCGGTCAGCCGCCTGCAAGGCTTCATCACGCTGGCGGGCGAGGGCAGCGAGCTCTCCGTTAACGGCGTGAACCTGTTGCAGAAGACCGAACATGGCGACACCACCCTGGTGGTCGACCACGCCGTGCCGAACTGCGTCAGCCGGGAAGTCTTCCGCGCCGTGATCGACGACCGTGCGCACTCGGTGTTTCAGGGCCGTATCATCGTTCGTCCCGACGCACAGAAGACCGACGGCAAGATGATGATCCGCGCGCTGCTGCTCTCGGACGAAGCGGAAGCCGACAACAAGCCCGAGCTCGAGATTTTCGCTGACGACGTCTCTTGCGGCCATGGCGCCACCGCCGGCGCGCTCGACGACAGCCTGCTGTTCTACCTGAAGGCGCGCGGCCTGCCGGAGAAGCAGGCCCAGGCGCTGCTGATCCAGGCTTTCGTCGGCGAGGCGATCGAGCAGATCGCCGACGATGATCTGCGCGAGCACGTGATCGGCATTGCCGAGCGCTGGCTGGAGCGGCGCCAATGAGCATGCATCCGGCAGTCAAGAACGGCTCTTACGACGTTGCGCGCGTGCGCGAAGATTTTCCGGCGCTGGCCATGCAGATCTACGGCAAGCCGCTGGTCTATCTCGATAACGCGGCTTCTGCACAGAAGCCGAGCGCCGTGCTCGATCGCATGACGCAGGCCTATACCTCCGAATACGCCAACGTGCATCGCGGCCTGCATTATCTCGCCAATGCCGCGACCGAGGCCTATGAGGGCGGCCGCATCAAGGTGGCGCAGTTCATTAACGCGCCGCGACCTGAGGAAGTGATCTTCACCCGCAACGCGACCGAGGCGATCAACCTCGTCGCCTCGTCCTGGGGCGAGCCGAACATCAAAGAAGGCGACGAGATCGTTATCTCGATCATGGAGCACCACTCCAACATCGTGCCCTGGCATTTTCTCAGAGAACGCCATGGTGCCGTGATCAAATGGGCCCCGGTCGACGACGAGGGCAATTTCCTCATCGACGAATTCGAAAAGCTGCTGACCTCGAAGACCAGGCTGGTCGCGATCACGCAGATGTCGAACGCGCTCGGCACCATCGTTCCGGTCAAGGACGTCGTGAAGATCGCCCATGCCCGCGGCATTCCCGTGCTGGTCGACGGCAGCCAGGGCGCGGTGCATATCCCAGTCGACGTCCAGGACCTCGGCTGCGACTTCTACGTCTTCACCGGCCACAAGGTCTACGGTCCGACCGGCATCGGCGTGCTCTGGGCCAAGTACGACCACCTGGTCGCGATGCGCCCGTTTAACGGCGGCGGCGAGATGATCCGCGAGGTCTCGCGCGACGTCGTCACCTACGGCGATCCCCCGCACAAATTCGAGGCCGGCACGCCGGCGATCGTCGAGGCGGTCGGGCTTGGCGCCGCCATCGACTACGTCAATTCGATCGGCAAGGAGCGCATCGCCGCGCACGAGCACGATCTCGTCACCTACGCCCAGGACAAGCTGCGCGAGATCAACTCGCTGCGGCTGATCGGGACGGCGCGGGGCAAGGGCCCGGTGATCTCCTTCGAGCTCAAGGGCGCGCACGCCCATGACGTCGCCACCGTGATCGACCGCCAGGGCATCGCGGTGCGCGCCGGCACCCATTGCGTGATGCCGCTTTTAGAGCGGTTCAACGTCACGGCCACATGCCGGGCGTCGTTCGGCATGTATAATACGCGAGAAGAAGTCGATCATCTGGCACAGGCGCTGTTGAAGGCGCGGGATTTGTTCGCATGAGTGACACGGCCGAAATCAAAGCCAATCCGATGGAAACCCAGTCGGCGCTGCCGCCTGAGGAGACCGAGCGTCTCACCACCGAGATCATCGCCGGGCTGAAGACCGTGTTCGACCCGGAAATCCCGGCTGACATCTACGAGCTCGGCCTGATCTACAAGGTCGAGATCAAGGACGATCGCTCGGTCGACGTGCAAATGACGCTGACGACGCCGAACTGCCCGGCTGCCGGCGAGCTGCCGACCATGGTCGAGAACGCGGTCGCCAGCGTTCCCGGCGTCGGCGTGGTCGACGTCAAGGTGGTCTGGGAGCCGGCCTGGACGCCGGAACGCATGAGCGACGAGGCCCGCCTCGTGCTCAACATGTGGTGACGCGTAACCCTGGCTTTAGATACTCGTTAGATCCTTGGCATTGAATTCGCTCGGCAACGGACCACATCATTGACATGACACAGATATCGTCGGGCTCGACACCAGCATCCACTCCGAAACCGCGGCGGCCGCGCCCACAAGTGATGCGGCTGACGGATGCTGCTGCCCAGCGCATCAACGAGCTGACCCAGCGCGCCGATTCCGAGATTGTGGGCCTGCGCGTCGGCGTCAAGAACGGCGGCTGCGCCGGCCAGTCCTACACGGTCGAATACGCCCATGATGTTCGCCCGACCGACGAGGTCGTCGAGGACAAGGGCGTCAAGATCCTGGTCGATCCGAAGGCCGTGCTGTTCCTGCTCGGTACCGAGATGGACTACAAGGCCGACAAGATGCAGGCCCAGTTCGTCTTCAACAACCCCAACCAGATCTCCGCCTGCGGCTGCGGCGAGTCGGTCGAGCTGCGCCCGGCGCAGATCGACGGGTAGTTTTTCCGTCATTGCGAGGAGCACTTGCGACGAAGCAATCCAGGCTGTCTCCGCGTCGACAGCCTGGATTGCTTCGCTTCGCTCGCAATGACGGCGGTGGTATGAACGCTGGGCTGCTCGCCCCGGGAAGCCTGCCATGAACCGCGAATTCCTGATCGACCTGTTCGCCGATTTCGGCCCCGTCGCCATCCGAAAAATGTTCTCCGGCTACGGCATCTCCGCCGACGGCGTCAATTTCGCGCTGGCCTTGCGCGCGGGCCTGTTTTTCCGCGCCGACGAGGTGACCATCCCGGATTTTGAAGCGGAAGGCTCGAAGCCGTTCCAATACGCGACCCGCGCCAAGACCGTGGTGGTGAACTCCTATTGGGAGCTGCCGGCTCGGCTGTTCGACGATTCCGAGGAGCTTTCGCAATGGGCGAGGGCCGCGCTCGCCGCCGCCCAGCGCGCCAAGGTGAAGAAGCGGCCCAAGCTCAAGAAGGCGGCGAAGAAGGTTGCGAAGAAGCCGCCGGCGAATAAACGAACAATCAAGAAGGCGGTTCGTAGGGTGGGCAAAGGCGCTTAGCGCCGTGCCCACCATCTTCCCGCGATTGCGACCTGTAATGGTTGATCTTCCCCCAAAAAAGTGGACATGGATCAAGCCGATTTTAGCTCCATCTCGACCGGGCTGATATAGCCGATGG
>NZ_JBVVPM010000017.1:94804-147964 GCF_055811255.1 Bradyrhizobium sp. MI1.11 | reverse complement strand
TATCACCCTCCCCCGTGGGGTGGGGCCCCGCCCCCCCCCCCGGGGGGCCCCCCCCCCCCCTTCTTCTCCCCCCCCCCCCCCCCCCCCCCCCCCCCCCCCCCCCCCCCCACGACCATGGAATGTGTGGCGCTGTCGCTCTGCATCATTCGCAGCTATAGAGCCCGCATGATCTCCAATCGTCTTTTCGTCTACGGCACGTTGATGCGCGGCTTCGACCATCCGATGGCGCGGCTGCTTGCCGGGCACGCGGATTTTCTGAGTGAAGCGACCTGCCGCGGCCGGCTCGTTCTGGTGAAGCATTATCCGGGGCTGCTGCTCTCCGATGTGCCGTCCGACCGCGTCCACGGCGAACTCTTCCACCTGCGCGTACCCGACGAGCTCCTGCGCGAGCTCGACATGTACGAGGCCTGCGGTGAGGGCTTTCCCGAGCCGACCGAATATCTGCGCCGGCTGGTCGACGTGACAGGCGCGGACGGGGTGACGGCACCGGCCTGGACTTACATCTACAACTGGCCCGTCACCGATCTGCCGCGCATCGAATCCGGCCGCTTCCTCGATCACTAGGCCGAAAGCACTTCCTTCACCGCGCGCACGTCGACCTCGCGCTCGACATAGGTCCACTCCTCGGTCCGCCGGAGCATCGCGACCAGCTCCTCGAACAGCGAGGCGTGCGCGGGCGCGAATTCGAACCAGGTTAGGAAATCGAAGGGCCCGCCAAGGTCGCGGCAATGATAGAGCTGCCGCGCAATCGCAGGCAGGAAGCGCAGGCTGCTCGCGATGTGATGCGACTTGTCTTCAAATATCCTGCGGCGTTCTTCCTGGGTCAGATCCCACCAGGCCTGCGACTTGCGGATCGGGATCAGCGCGGCGCTGGTTGCTTCCAGCCGGCCGAGGCCGGCCTGCATGGCAGTGAGCTGCTCCTTCTCGCCGCGCTCGGTGTAGCGCAAGCTGCTCGCGACACCGACCAGCCGCCAGGCATTGCGCGAGGGCACCAGCGGCAATGCGATGGCCTCGCTGTCGGTGACCGACAGCGCCGGCATGAAGGCGAGGGGCTCGCCCGTGACGGGCGAAATCGAGGTGATGCGCCAACCCCCGCTCTGGCCGCCTCGGAAGGTCCTGAACATGGCCCATGGAAGCGTGGAACCGGGGCGGGTTCAAGGCTTCTGTCACGAGCCTCCGAAGATATTCTCCGGATCAAGCCCGCTTCTTCGGCTTCGACTTCTGCTGCATGAAGGAGCGCAGCACCGCATTGATGCGCCGCTGATAGCCCTCGCCATCGCGCTTGAAGAAGTCGAGCACGTCCTCGTCGAGGCGGATGGAGATCGCCTTCTTCCTCGGCGGCATCACCAGCACGGCGTCCGACCAGTCGACGTCCTTGAACTCCGCCCAGTCGGGATCATTTGCGATCGAGGCTTCCAATTCCTCGTCCGTCATTGCATCGACACGGGCCCAATCACTATTACCCTTGCGGCGATCTCCCCATCGACGCTTCACGATATGCTCTTTTTTCATCTGGCCTCGGACGTCGCGCTGAAATGATACGGATCGCTTTGTCTCTTCGCGTGAAGATCACTGTCAGAAGTCGGTCGTCGAGTTTTCCGATCGCGATCCACCGCTCTTCGTCGTTGCGATTCGACCGTTTGATGACGACACGTTCGTAGAAGACCTGACTGGCATCGTCGAAGCTGATGCCATGTTTGATCAGATTAGTCCGGTTCTTCTCTTCGTCCCATTCAAACCCGGCAGACGCGAGAGAGCTGAAATCCGCCATCAGTTTCTCTGTATATACAATCGTATTTTTGGATTATCAAGCCTGTGGATATGGACTGAACATATCATGAACATTAAATAAGGCGTTGAAGCAAGGCCGGCGTTCGCCTTTCTGAGGTGGGCGCTTCACGCGGCCGAGCTGACAGAGTTCCATTCCGCCATGCGCTTCACGCCCCAATTCCTCGACGAGCTGCGTGCCCGGCTTTCGGTCTCCGAAGTCGTGGGCAAGCGCGTCAAGCTGAAGAAGGCGGGGCGCGAGTGGAAGGGGCTGTCGCCGTTCCAGCAGGAAAAGACGCCGTCCTTCTACGTCAACGACCAGAAGGGTTTTTACCACGACTTCTCCTCGGGCAAGCACGGCGACATCATCAGCTTCGTGATGGAGACCGACGGCCTGCCGTTCGCGGAGGCCGTGGAGCGGCTCGCCAATATGGCGGGCCTTCCGCTGCCGGCGGTGACGCCGGATGCGGCGCGTCAGGAGCAGCGGCGCCGCTCGCTGCACGACGTGATGGATCTCGCGGCGAAGTTCTTTGCCGAGACGCTGGCCTCGCGCGTCGGCGCCAAGGCGCGCGGCTATCTCGCCGATCGTGCGATCTCGCCGGCGACGCAATTGCAGTTTCGGCTGGGCTATGCGCCGCCCGATCGCTTCGCACTGAAAGAGCATCTCGGCAAGCTCGGCGTCTCCGTCGACGACATGATCGAGACCGGCATGCTGGTGGCAGGCAACGACATCCCGGTGCCCTATGATCGCTTCCGCGATCGCGTGATGTTTCCGATCACGGATCTGCGCGGCCGCGTCATCGCCTTCGGCGGGCGCGCGCTGGAGAAGGACGTTCCGGCCAAGTACCTGAACTCGCCGGAGACGCCGCTCTTTCACAAGGGCGACAATCTCTACAACCACCAGACCGCGCGCAAAGCCACCCATGACGGCAGCGCTCTCGTCGTGGTCGAAGGCTATGTCGACGTCATCGCCATGGTCACCGCGGGCTTTGCCGGCAGCGTGGCGCCGCTCGGCACCGCGCTCACCGCGAACCAGCTCGCGCTGCTCTGGAAGATGGCGGACGAGCCGATCCTCTGCTTCGATGGCGACCGCGCCGGCCAGAAGGCGGCGTATCGTGCCGCAGATCTTGCCTTGCCCTTCCTCGCGCCCGGCAAGAGTCTTCGTTTTGCGCTGCTGCCGGAGGGACAGGACCCCGACGATCTCGTGCGCTCCGGCGGTCGCGGCGCGATCGAGGAGGTGATCGCGGCGGCGCGTCCGCTCGCCGAGATGATCTGGTCGCGCGAGCTCGAAGGCGGCAATTTCGCCACGCCAGAGCGCCGCGCCGCGCTGGAGGCGCGCATCAAGGAGCTCTCCAACGGCATCCGCGACGAGGTGGTGCGGCGCTATTACCGGCAGGATCTTGCCGAGCGGCTTCAGCGCGCCTTTGCCCCCGAAGGCGGGCGCGGCGGCTTTGGCGGCGGCCGTGGCAATTTCCGCCCCGGCTCGGCCGGTCGTCAGTTTCAGCCCCGTGGTGGGGGAGGCGCGAATCGATTCGGCGGTCAGGGATTTGGAGGCCGCCGCGGCCCCCCCGGTCCAATCCAGCTGCCCTCGGGACCCTACCAGGCGGCGAGTGCGCAGCTCGCCGCAAGCCCGATCATGCGCGGCCAGCGCAGCGCCATCTCCCGCCGCGAGGCCCTGATCCTGCAAATCCTGATCAACCACCCCTGGCTGCTGCACGATCATCTCGAGGAGGTCGCGGCCCTGGAGCTCGCCCATCCCGAGGTCCATAAGCTCCGGGCCGGCATCATCGCCGCCTTCGCCAACGACCATCACCATTCGCCGGACCCCGGGGAGCTCGCCGAGAAGATGCGCAGCGACCTCGAAAAGGGCGGATTTTCGCAGGCTCTTCAAAGGGTTGAGGGCGGTATCACGACCGCGGCGGTGTGGGGCGCCCGTGAGGGCGCCGCACGGGACGACGTTCTCTCCACGTGGCATCAGCTGGTCGCCTTGCATCGGCAGTACCATTCACTACTTAGAGAGCTGAAAGACGCCGAGATGGCCTTGGGGGAGGATCCCAGCGAGGCCAACATGGTGTGGCTGCGCGACGTCAAGGCTAGGATTGGCGAAGTCGACGGCACCGAGGCCCTGATCGAGGGTTTTGGCGAGCTGTCGGGCCGGTTCCAGAAGAGCGTGTGATGAAAGAATCATGCGGACGGCCGGGGCCGGAACCGCTAAAAGACTCGCCAAATCCGAGGTTTGGCGGCAAAAACAGGGTTAATCGAGGCTTAACGGTCTTGTAGCACTTTGGCCACCAGGCGGCCGCAGGCAGAACAGATGCGTCAGGAATGAATCCGCGCAATTGCTGTTGGCACTATACCTGCAACCGCTGCGACAAAGAGGCTCTACGAAGCGTTAGGCAAATCCGGCGAGTGAAAGGTCGGGGGTGGCGACAAGAGGTCCGCGCCGCCCTTTCCGTGTCGAGATCTGACGAAGCGAGAGCATCGAACAACAGGTTCAAGTGATTTCACGCGGGCGCGGCGAACGTCTGTGTGAAACGCGTTTAGGAGCAATGGATGGCCACCAAGGCAAAGACGCTGCAGGCGAAGGACAAGGAAAAAGACGACAAGGCAGCGGACGCGCCGGAGAAGGACTCCCAGGACGCGCCCTCGCCGTTGCTCGATCTGTCCGACGCGGCCGTGAAGAAGATGATCAAGCAGGCCAAGAAGCGCGGCTTCGTGACCTTCGATCAGCTCAACGAAGTTTTGCCGTCCGACCAGACCTCGCCCGAGCAGATCGAGGACATCATGTCCATGCTCTCGGACATGGGCATCAACGTCACCGAAGCCGACGATAGCGAAGGCGAGGAAGACAAGGACGAGAGCGGCGAGGACGAGACCGACAACGAGCTGGTCGAAGTCACCCAGAAGGCCGTCACCGAGGTCAAGAAGAGCGAGCCGGGCGAGCGCACCGACGATCCCGTGCGCATGTATCTGCGCGAGATGGGCACCGTCGAGCTGCTGTCGCGCGAAGGCGAAATCGCGATTGCGAAGCGCATCGAGGCCGGCCGCGAGGCGATGATCGCAGGGCTGTGCGAAAGCCCGCTGACCTTCCAGGCCATCATCATCTGGCGCGACGAGCTCAACGAAGGAAAGATCTTCCTTCGTGACATCATCGATCTCGAAGCCACCTATGCCGGGCCCGACGCCAAGGCCGGCATGAACAATGCGATGATCGCGGGTCCCAACGGTGAGACCGGTGAAGCGCCGGCCGAAGGCGGCCAGGTCACCGGCGCCGCGCCCGCGCATGTCGCGCCGCCCGCCGCACCGCCGTCGCCGACCCCGTTCCGCGCCGCGCCTGTGCCCGGCAATGCCGGCGAAGCCGCGAAGGATCCGGCGGAGTCCGCCGCCGAAGCCGACATGGACGAGGACGACGAGTTCGAGAACCAGATGTCGCTTGCGGCGATCGAGGCCGAGCTCAAACCGAAGGTCGTCGAGATCTTCGACAAGATCGCCGACAGCTACAAGAAGCTGCGCAAGCTGCAAGAGCAGGACATCCAGAACCAGCTCGAGAGCACCTCGCACGGCCCCTCGCTGTCGCCGCACCAGGAGCGCAAGTACCGCAAGCTCAAGGACGAGATCATCGTCGAGGTGAAGTCGCTGCGCCTCAACCAGGCGCGTATCGACTCACTGGTCGAGCAGCTCTACGACATCAACAAGCGCCTCGTCTCGCATGAGGGCCGCCTGATGCGCCTCGCCGACAGCCACGGCGTCGCGCGCGAGGACTTCCTGCGCAACTACACCGGCTCGGAGCTCGATCCGCGGTGGCTCAACCGTGTCTCGAAGCTGTCGGCCAAGGGCTGGAAGAACTTCGTCCATCACGAGAAGGACCGCATCAAGGACCTCCGCCACGAGGTGCATCAGCTCGCGGCCCTGACCGGCTTGGAGATCATCGAGTTCCGCAAGATCGTGCACTCGGTGCAGAAGGGCGAGCGCGAAGCCCGCCAGGCCAAGAAGGAGATGGTGGAAGCCAACCTCCGTCTCGTGATCTCGATCGCCAAGAAATACACCAACCGCGGCCTGCAGTTCCTCGACCTGATCCAGGAAGGCAACATCGGCCTGATGAAGGCGGTCGACAAGTTCGAGTACCGCCGCGGCTACAAGTTCTCGACCTACGCCACGTGGTGGATCCGGCAGGCGATCACCCGATCGATCGCCGACCAGGCGCGCACCATCCGCATTCCCGTGCACATGATCGAGACGATCAACAAGATCGTGCGCACCTCGCGCCAGATGCTCAACGAGATCGGCCGCGAGCCGACCCCGGAAGAGCTGGCCGAAAAGCTCGGCATGCCGCTGGAGAAAGTGCGAAAAGTCCTCAAGATCGCCAAGGAGCCGTTGTCGCTGGAGACGCCCGTCGGTGACGAAGAGGATTCACACCTCGGCGATTTCATCGAGGACAAGAACGCGATCCTGCCGATCGACGCCGCGATCCAGTCGAACCTGCGCGAGACCACCACGCGCGTGCTGGCCTCGCTCACCCCCCGCGAAGAGCGCGTGCTGCGCATGCGCTTCGGCATCGGCATGAACACCGACCACACGCTGGAAGAAGTCGGCCAGCAGTTTTCGGTGACGAGAGAGCGTATTCGTCAGATCGAGGCGAAGGCGCTGCGAAAGCTGAAGCATCCGTCGCGGTCGCGGAAGCTGCGGAGCTTCTTGGATAACTAGTTCAAGCGCCGCGACTTGGCGGTTGTTGAGACAATAACGGCGGGCGAAAGCCCGCCGTTTTCGTTCGCGCCTACTTCGACCGCGTTCAGCCAAAGAGCCTCATCAGCTTTCTATCGGATTATACTTCCGATGAGAAAGGTGCATCGATCTTGCAATGCCGAATGGATGGCTCCTGCCTCGACGTGGCGCAGATCGACATTTATGCTTCGATGATGCCGGCTCACCTCACCGTCTGGTACAACACCCGCTGCCCCGTCTGCGATGCCGGCATCGACTGGCAGCGCAACAAGCTGCTCGCGTTGGTGCGCGCGGGCACGATCGAATTCAGGGATATCAACGAGCAGCCCGATGCGCTGGCGCACTTTGGCGCCACGCTCGACGATATCAGGCGCCGCCTGCATGCGACCGATGAGGCCGGCCGACTTATCGTCGGCGCGGATGTCGCGATTGCGCTGTGGAGGCTGACGCCGGGAGAGGGGTGGCTTGCGGGGTTGTTCGGCAATCGCGTGGCGCTGCCGTTCACCCGGTTCTTCTATGACCGGTTTGCCGATCTGCTGTTTGCCTGGAACAGGCGGGCCGGGCGCTGGTGAGCGCCTGGGGATCGGCCTATTTCTTCTTCGCGCCGACCCGCTCGAGGTTCTTGATCTCCAGCGCCGGGCGGCCGGATTTTTCGGCGATCTCGCGGTCCTGCTCCATGATGAAGGCGCGGGCCGGCTCGTCGCCGTCGAGGCCGCCGAGCAATTCGGCGGGCACGCGCCGGTTGGAGCGTTGGGAGCCGTCTTCATAGAAGACGTTGAAAAAGGCGAATTCGCCCTTGGGATTGGTTCCGGGTTTTTTGGCCATGGCCGGCTTTTCGTCGATCAGGGGGCCATAGTCAAATGACTTTGGCAGGTTTCCGGAGGCCGGCTGCGGACGCTGCTGCGGCAGAACTGGCTGGGCGATCGATCGACGAACCCGTTTGCGCGGCGCTTGGATGTCGGGTGGAAGCGTCCAGCGCTTCGTAAAACCCGATGCGCTCCTTCGAGGAGACCCTTACCTTCAGCCTTGCCTCACCCTTGCCGCAACAAACGGCGGGCCGCGAAGCCCGCCGTTTATTTTGGTCTTCAGCGTCGCCCGGGGCTGGCAGGGCGACAACCTAGAATAGAATGTTATAACCGGCGCCATGCCATGGCAACGCAAATCGTTGGCGCTGCGATGTCGCAGCGAGCGCATGAGATATGCAGTGGTCGCGACATCGCGTTTCGATCAGCATCAAAGCAATTGCTTGGACGGCTAAAGCACTTTGTTCGTATTTCCTGCTCTCGCAACGCAACGCAGCGAGCGCTGCGCGCCTTGTCAGAACGCGCGTTTGCCTGCACGTATTCCCGCGTGCGTGCAGAAGTCGCGCTGACAAACATATGTTAATCCGTTTTCGCCCTTCACGCTGTTCCCATCACGTTACGAGTGCCGCATGCACCGTTCTCACGGCGCCACCAGCTCCACGCGCCGGTTGAGCGCACGGCCTGCGTCCGTTGCATTCGGGCCGACCGGCGCCAGCAATCCAACACCGGCAGTGCGCAACCGCGCCTGCGCGATGCGAAAGTTCTTCACCAGCTCGGCTGCGATGGCTTCGGCGCGGCGCTTCGACAGGTCGAGATTGTATTCATAGGCGCCCTGGCTGTCGGTGTGGCCGACGATGAAGACGTTGAGCTGCGGCTGGCTCGTCAGCAGCTTTGCGATCTGCTCCAGCGTCGGGCGGCTTTCCGGTTTGAGCACCGCCTTGTCGGTGTCGAAATAGATGCCGTAGAGCGCGATGTGGTCGGTCTCGCCGAGTCCTTTCGCCATCGCGGCGGCATCCACCATCTTGTTCGCGATGGCGCCGAGCTCGGCGACGGTGACCTGCGCGGTGATGTCCTGGTTGTTCTGGCTGACCAGGACGCTGGCGAAGGTCTCGCGTCCGCCCTCGGTCTTGCGGCCGGCGTAGTAACGGTAGTTGAAACCATCGACCCACATCTGCGGGACTGGCAGCGTGTCGATAGCTTCAGTAAAGGGAATGGCGCCGCAAGCATCGGTGTCGCAGGCGAGCAGGGTCTCGAAGCCGGCTTTCGCCAACTGCGTCTCGAAATTGCGCGACACTTCCAGGATCGAGGGGCCGGGATTAGTGCGATAGGCGATGCGAAAGACGCGACCCTCGAGCCGCCGCGCATCGGCGGGCTGACCGTCCCTGAAGGGAGCCGCTTGCATCCGCGCCGCGTCAAAATCCTTCATCACATAGCCGGTGATGACGCTGCCGGCGAACCGGCCGATGCCGGGATAGTCGCGGCCACCGGCCACATCGCGCGTCTGCGCGGAAGCGGCCGTCAGGGTGAGGGAGAGCGATGCGAGGACGCCGAGCATGCGGCGCGACATGGACATAGACATGGTCATCTCGATCGGTTGGGGAGGGGGCGAGCGCATTTCATTTGTCGCAGGCAGGCAGCGATCGGTTCTGGCGAGGATTTGCCGCTTTGACGCGAATCCGGTTCCCGGGCATGATCGTGCGCCGCTCTCCCGCCCATTCCCTGTAGGATTCATCCGAATGTCGAAATACGCCTTGGCCATCGCCTTCATCGCCTGTCTGGCCGGCGGATCGGCGCAGGCCGCGCGCTGCGGCGGCGACTTCAACAGCTTTGTCGCCAGCATGGCCTCGGAAGCGCAAGCCGCCGGCGTCTCGGCGAGCGTGACCAGCGCGGCGCTCAGCGGTGTGCAGCAGGACGGCGCGGTGCTCGCCTTCGACCGGCGCCAGCGCTACACCTTCAACAAGAGCTTCGAGCAGTATGTCTCGACCCGTGTCGGCCCTGGCCGCATCAATGGCGGCAAGGCACTGCTGCAGCGCCACGCCGCACTGCTGTCGCGCATCGAACAGCAGTTCGGCGTGCCCCGTTATATCCTAGTTGCGATCTGGGGGCTGGAGAGCGATTTCGGCAAGGGCGACATCGGCAAGCTGCCGGTGATCCGCACCCTGGCGACGCTCGCGCATGACTGCCGCCGCACCGAGCTGTTCCAGGGCGAGCTGCTTGCGGCGTTGAAGATCGTGCAGCGCGGCGACCTGCCGCTGCGCGACCTGATCGGCGCCTATGCCGGCGAGATCGGCCAGACCCAGTTCCTGCCGTCGTCGTACGTCAAGTACGGCGTCGATTTCGACGGCGACGGCCATGTCGATCTCCGCCACAGCGTCCCCGACGTGCTCGCCTCGACCGCGAACCTGCTCCACACCAGCGGCTTCAAGATGGGCCAGCCTTACGGCGAAGGCACCGCCAATTTCGAAGCCATGCGCGAATGGAACAGGGCGGTGATCTATCGCAAGACGATCGGGTATTTTGCCGATCGGCTGGCGGGGCAGTGAGGGCGTGACGTCTCTCCGCCGTCGTCCTGGCGAAAGCCAGGACCCATTACCCCAGGCGGGACTCGTTACAACGACTGGCAGTCACGTACCTGGTAACTGGCAGTCTTCGCCAAACTGAATTCGGTGGCTATGGGTCCTGGCTTTCGCCAGGACGACGGCCGCGGGTGAATGATGCCATTCGCCTCATGCCTCACTTCGTCCCCTTCGCCATTCTCTCCAGCTTGCGCTGTAACGGCGCCCAGTACGTTCCCGGGCGGAAGCGCTGCAGGAGATCCATGAAGCGCGCGTCGTTACCGATCAGGATGCGTGGCTCGTTTCTTTCGATGCCCCTGATGATGCGCAGCGCGGCGTCTTGCGGCGTGGTCTTGGCTGCGTTCTCGAACCGCTCGATCGATTGCGACCGGCGCGCATTGTCGGTGACGCCGACCCCGGTGTGCGAATTGCGGGCGATAGCGGTGGCGACGCCGCCGGGATGCACCACCGACAGCCTCACGGCGCTGCCCGCCATCGCAAGCTCGTGCCGCACGCTCTCGGAAAAGCCGCGCACCGCGAATTTCGCCGCGGCATAGGCCGACTGTCCCGGGGCGATGATGCCGAAGATCGAGGACAGGTTGACGATGTGCGCCTCGCCCATCGTCTTCAGATGCGGCAGGAAGGCGCGCGTGCCGTGCACCACGCCCCAGAAATTGATGTCGAACAGCCAGTCCATCTGCGCCTGGTCGATCTCCTCGAACGAGCCCATCAGCGCCACGCCGGCATTGTTGACGACGATGCCGAGCGCGGGATGCGCGACGGTCGCCTCACGCGCGAACTGCGCGATGTCGTCGGGTTCGCTGACGTCGAGGCGATGCAGGCTGACCTTGCATGCAGCTCCGATCTCGGCCGCGAGCGTCTTCAGCCCGGCCTCCTCGCGATCGGCGAGCGCGAGATCGCAGCCGCGCCGCGCAAGCTCGATCGCCAGCGCGCGGCCGATGCCGCTTGCCGCTCCGGTGACGGCGGCGGCGCCGCGGATCGCAGTCATGATGATCCCCCGTCGAGCCTCTCGAGCGGAACTATGATTTACATTTTTTCATATTGGAACCGAACCGCATCGCGGTTCCCACCTTAACCTACGTTACTTGATGAAGACAGGCAGCATTGGGAGCCGCCGATGGGACAAGCACAGCCATTTCGCGCCACCGCACTGATCGTGGAAGACGACCTCATGCAGAGGGAGATGCTCAGTCTTCTTCTCGAAGAAAGCGGCTACGACGTCATTCAGTGCGAGAGCGCCGAGGCGGCCGAGCTGGTGCTCGACAAAAGCGCGGGCGTGCTCTGCCTGATGATGACCGACGTCCAGCTTGCCGGCCGCATGAACGGGGTCGAGCTCGCGCACGTCGCCAAGGACCGCAACCCCAGGCTCGACATCGTCGTCACTTCCGGCCGCCCCTTGATGCAGGCCTTGCCCGACGGCGCAAAGTTCTGGGCCAAGCCCTGGGCGCCGCTCGACGTGCTCCGAGAGGCCGAGATCGCGCAGCTGTCCTGACGGTCGGTCCGGCTGGCCGGCTTTCGTGGTCCCGGGCGCGGTGATAAGGTCGGTCCATGACCTTGTCCTTCCTGCTCACTTCGCTGATCGTCGTCGCCTCGCCCGGCACCGGCGTGCTCTACACGCTGGCCGCCGCGCTGACCCGCGGCTCGCGCGCGAGCATCGCGGCCGCCTTTGGCTGCACCCTTGGAATCGTGCCGCACATGACGGCCGCGATGCTGGGGCTCGCCGCCGTGCTCCACACCAGCGCGCTCGCCTTCGCCGCACTGAAGTGGTGCGGCGTCGCCTATCTGCTCTACATGTCCTGGCAGGCGCTGCGCGAGACCGGGGCGCTGGCAGTCGACGGCGAGATCCGCGAGCGTTCGGTCGGCCGGGTGATCGTGACTGGCTTCCTGATCAACATCCTCAATCCAAAGCTGTCGATCTTCTTTTTGGCCTTCCTGCCGCAGTTCATCGCCGCGGACGAAGCCCATGTGTTGGCGCGGATGCTGGAATTGAGCGGCGCCTTCATGGCGATGACATTTGCGGTGTTCGTGGTCTACGGCCTCTGTGCGGCCTCGGTGCGCGAGCGCGTCATCTCCCGCCCGCGCGTCATGGCCTGGCTGCGCCGGAGTTTTGCTGCCGGCTTCGCCGCGCTCGGCGCCAAGCTGGCGTTCGCGGAGCGGTAGCTTCTCCAGCCGATAAAGGCGGCAGCCAACAAAAAAGCGGGCCTTGCGCCCGCCGTCTTCAAACTCAGAACTCCCACCCGACGCCCGGGCGGAGCGAGCTCCACCCGGGCAAAGAATAAGAAGCCTCGTTACTTCTTCTTCGCTGCCTTCTTGGCCTTTTTCTTCGTCGCCTTCTTCGCCTTCTTCGCTTTCTTAGCCATAGGATCCTCTTCAGGGTTAATGGTAAAACGCGACACGAGGGATGCTCGGCGGAGGGCCAGCCTCGCAACATCCTCGACGACGAACTCAGCAGATTCGCGCGCTTCTGCCCCGCGCTGTCACATCCGTGTCATCGCGTTATCCACAGCTCAGATGCGTTTTCTGGCGATTTTGACCCGCGAATCCGCATCGCCGGCCATGCCTAACGATCCGACAATGCGCCAGCCGTTCATGATTCCAAAACCAAAGGCATGTTTTCGCGGATCGCAGTGAGACTCCGTTAAGCGCGACGGCCGCATTGTCCTCCGCAAGAAAACGGGGACGGGTCATGAACGGACAGCTGGCAGGGACAGAGGGCGCGACGCTGCGCGTGTGGCGCGCGCCATGCTGAACGTGCCGACGCTCTGGACCGTGTTCGTCGTCAACTTCCTGGCGCTCGGCCTGATCTGGGCCTACGTGACGCGCTCCTATCCGAAATTCGCGGCCGCGCGGTTCTGGATGGCATCGTGCTTCGTCGGCGCGACCGGCACGATGGCGGCCCTGATCCGCCTTTTCGTCGTTTCGCCTGTCCCGCTTCTGCTCGGAGCCGCCGGCGTCATCGCGGCGAGCTGCCTTGCCGCCATGGGCATTCAGCGCTTCTACGGTCGGCCGGTGTCCTGGCGCCTCATGACCGCGACGGGAATTCTCAGCCTCGGCGGCGTCGTGTTCTTCATGGTCGCATACGATCACATGCAGCTGCGTATGCTCAGCTACTCGCTCGGCCAGGCGCTGCCGCTGGCGCTGTCGCTGCGTTTGCTGCTGTCGCCGTCGGAAGGCCGTGCCAGCCCGGGAGCCCGGCTCTCCGGCATCGTGATCATCACCATCATCGCGATCTTCGCGGCCCGTGCGGTCGGCAATCTGCTCGGCGGCGATTTCTCGTCGGTCTCCGGAGGGCAGTCTCATGCCGTCATGGTGCTGGGGCTCCTGTTCCTGTCGATGACGCTGAATTTCGGCTTCCTGCTGATGGCGATGGACCGCCTGCGCAACGAAGTTGCCGACCTCGCGCTGCTCGACGATCTCACCGGTGTCGCCAACCGGCGGCACCTGTTGCAGCGGCTGGGTGAAGAATGCGCCCGCTCGGAGCGCAGCAGCGAGCCGTTCTCGCTGCTGGTGATCGATCTCGACGGCTTCAAGGCCGTCAACGACACCCATGGCCATGCCGCGGGCGATGCCTGCCTGCAGCACTTCACCCTGATGGCGCAGACGCGCTTGAGGCCCGGCGACATGCTTGCCCGCACCGGCGGCGACGAATTCTGCGTCGTGCTGCCGTCGTCGACCTTGCGCGAGGCGGCTGTGATCGCCCGCCGCGTGCTCGAGGTCTGCCGCCAGGATGCCGTCAACTGCACCGGCATCGACATCCCGATCGCGATCTCGATCGGGGTGGCGCAGTGGGACCGCGGCGTCGGCCAGTTTCCGGACCGCCTGATCGCGCATGCCGACCACGCCCTCTATGCCGCCAAGAAGAACGGCAAGAACGACTTTGCGGTCCACGATCCGGCGCCGCCGCTCATGCCTGACCCGATCGGTCCAGGCGAGGCCTTGCGCAAATTCGCGTAAGGGCGTGCTAATCTCTGGTCCGCATTGGACCCGCATGATGATCTCTCGCCTGCTCGCGGCCGTTCTCGCCGCTCTCATTCTGATCACACCCGCCGCCGCGACCGACGCCGAGCTCGCAAAGCTCGCGCGCGCCTCCGGCACGCCCGACATTCCCGGCCTGAAGATGGTGTGGCTGGCGCCATGGGGCGATGTCGGCAACGCAAAACCCTGGCGCAACATCATCGTGCACCAGACCGAGGGACCGGCAGGCTCGGCGCGCGGCGGCGCGCAGGTGCAGGCTAAGAATCCCACGCGTCGCGGCGTCACATTGTGGGTCGAGACCGACGGCACCGTCTATTGGGCGGTCGCGGAAAACCTGGTGCCGACCCACGGCGACGGTGCCAACCGCAACGACAATAAGTACATCGACAACAAGCCGACCTATCGCCAGGTGGTGCGCGACAATTCGATCGGCGTCGAGTTCGCCGGCAACTATCCCGACGTCACCACGGGCCCGACCGCGGCGCAGGTCGCGGCGTGGAAGATCCTCGTCCAAATCCTGCGCGCGCGCTACGGCATCCCGCTCGACCACGTCTATGCGCACAACTGGATCGACTACAAGGACGCCCGCTATTGCGAAGGCTGCTGGCTCGCGACGCTGGCGCGGACATGGGGGGAGTAGGTTAGGGAGGCGCTGGTGGTGCGCTCTTCCCTTCTCTCCTTGCCGGAGAACGTGGCGCAAAGCGCCGGATGAGGGGTATCTCTCCGCGAATGACCATGTGAGAGGCGTGCTCGCGGAGGCAACCCCTCACCCGTCTCGCTCCGCGAGCCACCCTCTCCCGCAAGGGGAGAGGGGAAAAGCAGCTACACCGGCTCCGACATCCAGCCGAACAACCGCCGGATCAATCCCGGCCGCCGCGGCACTTCCGGCGGGCCGTCTGCCGCCAGCACGCGCTTGAAGAAGTAGTCCAGGAACACCATGTCGTTCGGCTCGGTGACGGTGAATGTCTCGTCGCCGAAATAGACGCTGTAATTGAAGAAGAACGGACCCATCAGCGGGATCGTCGCGGTCGAGGCATAGTCCTTCGAGATCACGAACTCCGACGGCTCGAGCCCGTGCTCGCGCATCGCCTGCTCGACCAGCGGCAGCTTGCGCATGAACTGGGCGGAGAAGCCGCCGACGGTGGATTGCAGGATGATCGACACGGTCTGTGTCCGTTCTCTTGAGGCTGCCGGTCCGATGCTTTTGGTCGGTCGACCGGCAGAGCGGGTTCAAGATGCCTGGTCCGCGTCCCCGCGAACATGCCGCACCTCACATGCAAACAAAAAAGCCGGCGTTGCCGCCGGCTTTTCTGTCTCTTGTCGATCCGCCAATCTCTGGCGCCAAAAACCTCGCGCTTAGAGCGCGGCTTCCAGCGCGGCCTGTTCGGCCTTTGCGATCGTGCCCTTGACCGCGGACTGCACCTTCTCGAAGGCGCGGACCTCGATCTGGCGGACGCGCTCGCGCGACACACCAAACTCGGCGGCAAGGTCTTCCAGCGTCATCGGCTCGTCGGCGAGCCGGCGCGCCTCGAAGATGCGGCGTTCGCGCGGGTTGAGCACGCCCATGGCGCCGTTCAGGGCGTCACGGCGGTGATCATACTCCTCGTGCTCGGCCAGCATGGCTTCCTGGTTGGGCGAATTGTCGACCAGCCAGTCCTGCCATTCGCCGGCTTCGCCGTCGTCGCGGATCGGAGCGTTGAGCGACGCGTCGCCACCGAGGCGGCGGTTCATGTCGACCACGTCCTGAGCCGTGACGCCGAGACGCTTGGCAATGATGGCCACCTGGTCGGGGCGGAGATCGCCTTCGTCCAGCGCGGAAATCTTGCTCTTCGCCTTGCGCAGGTTGAAGAACAGCTTCTTCTGGTTCGCGGTGGTGCCCATCTTCACGAGCGACCACGAACGCAGGATGTACTCTTGAATCGACGCCTTGATCCACCACATCGCGTAGGTGGCGAGACGGAAGCCCTTCTCGGGCTCGAACCGCTTCACCGCCTGCATCAGGCCGACATTGCCTTCCGAGACGACCTCGGAGATCGGCAGGCCGTAGCCGCGATAGCCCATGGCGATCTTGGCCACGAGACGGAGATGGCTGGTGACGAGTTGGTGCGCGGCGTCACGATCATCGTGCTCGCGCCAACGCTTGGCGAGCATGTATTCCTGCTGGGGTTCCAGCATCGGAAACTTGCGGATCTCGCCGAGGTAACGGGAAAGGCCGGATTCGCCATTCAGGACCGGCAGGGTAGCTGTACGGGCCATAGTGCGCCCTCCAAACAGGTTCAGGCCCCCGATAGCGGCGGGCCAGGCAGACGACCGCTTGGTTAAAGCCGATCGGTGCTGCGATGTTCCGCGTTGGTCTTCAACGCAAGCGCAATATACTCCATCGGGAGGCAAAAAGGGAAGGATTGCTGACGTCACGTCCCCGTGTGGCAGCTATAACTTTTTGTAATGTAAAGCATTTCTGAAGCGGCCTGCGTCATAGCGCCGCTTTCAGGGCCCCCTGGAGGAGAAGCAAATCCTCCGGCAGAGGCGCTTCCCAGTGGAGTAATTCTCCAGTCCTCGGGTGCTTCAATACCAGCAGGTAGGCGTGCAGGGCCTGCCGCCCCAGCGCGGCCAGGACGGCCTGCGACTCAGGGCTCAGCTGGTTTGCCTTGGTCTTGAAATGCGGGCCGTAGACGGAGTCGCCCATCAGGGGGTGGCCGATATGGGCGAGGTGGACGCGGATCTGGTGGGTGCGCCCGGTCTCGAGCTCGCAGGCAAGCAGCGCCGCGATCGGCTTGCCGTCGCGCCCGTTAAAACTCTCCAGAAGCTCCCAATGCGTCACAGCCTCGCGGCCGCCCTGGCGCACCGCCATCTTCTCGCGCGCATGCGGGTGGCGGTCGATCGGCGCGTCCACGGTGCCGCGATGGCGGCCCGGCAGCCCCCAGGCGAAGGCCATGTAGCCGCGCCGCATCGGCCCGGTGCGGCCGTGGTCGGCGAACTGCGCGGTGAGCGAGGCATGCGCGAGGTCGTTCTTGGCGACCACCATCAGCCCGGTGGTGTCCTTGTCCAGCCGGTGCACGATGCCGGGCCGGCGCACCCCGCCGATGCCCGACAGCGATGAGCCGCAATGGGCGATCAGCGCATTGACCAGCGTGCCGGTCTCGTGGCCGGCCGCGGGATGCACCACCAGCCCTTTCGGCTTGTTGAGGACGACGATGTCGTCGTCCTCGAACACGATATCGAGGGCGATATCCTCGCCTTTCGGCTCCGGCGCGGCCGCTTCCGGCACGTCGATTGTGATCGTATCGCCGGAGGCGACGTGATAAGCGGGGTCCCGGATCGCGGCGTCCCTGAGGCTCACCGCGCCCGCCAGAATCAGGGCTTTCAGCCTCGATCGCGACAGTTCGGCAAGGTGCACAGCCAGCACGCGGTCGAGCCGGGTCGAGCCCTCGGAGCCCTCGACGACAACCTCCAACCTTTGCGCAGAGCCAGAATTTTCCATGACGACGTCTGATACCGTTGTTCCCGAACCGAGCCCCGAGCAGGCCGCGCTGTTCGCGCGGGTGCGGCGGATGATGCTGATCGCGGGGTTGACCACGGCGCTGGCAATCTGCGCCGTGCTGATCGCGGTGGGCTACCGCCTTTTCAAGTCCGAGGGAAGGGCGCCCGAGCCAGCAGGCGACGTGACCGCCACCCTGCCCAAGGGCGCCAGAATCGTCTCGAGCGGTGTGGCCGGCGACCGGCTCGTGATCACGCTCGATGTCGGCGGCGTCACCGAGATCCGCACCTTCGACGCCCACACCTTGCGGCCGGCCGGAAAGCTGAAATTCGCCAACGAGCCGTAAGGCGAGCCCCGGAACTCCCCGCCATCGTCGTCCTGGCGAAAGCCAGGACCCATAACCACCGAACCCGGTTGCGTGCACGAGATCGTCGTTCCGATCTATCTTAACCATCCCCATTCCGGTTAATGGGTCCTGGCTCCCGTGCGCAATAGCGCACCAGGCCAGGACGACCCCAAGCGGACCTCCGAAACCCCTCGATCCCCGCTTGCCGCCGGCAAAATTCGAGGCTATGTCCTCTCCCTCACGCTCCCTTCGTCTAGCGGTTAGGACGCGGCCCTCTCAAGGCTGAAACAGGGGTTCGATTCCCCTAGGGAGCGCCATTTCTCCTGCCAGACCGGGCACTTCGAAAACCGGCCATTTCCGCTTGTAGCCCCCACCGGCGTGCGCAGTTCGCACGGCTCGGCGCGGGCGCTCTCCTAAGCGATCGTGCCGTCGATCGAGCGGCGGATCACCCGCTGTACTTCTGCATTCGACAGAAACAGATCGTGGTTGATGATGCCCCAGCCCTCCTGCGAAGCATCGACCACGCGCACACCGAGCTGCGCGATGACGGCTTTCTCGGCGGCGCCGACCCTGGTCATTCCACCTGCAATCTGTCCCGACAGCGCCAGGGCGCGATCGTTCGTGGAGGCGATCACGGTGATCTTGCCGGCAAGCGGACCGATGCGGTGGATCGCAGACGAGAACACGTCCATGTCGATATCGGGCGCGGCAAACACCACCGCGCCGATCTTGCTCGTCACTGTGTCGCCGTATCGCGCATAGAGCTGACGCAGGCTTTCGAGCGACAGCATGGTTCCCATGCTGTGCGCAACGATGTTCACGCGGCCGGTGCCTGGCGCCGACACGAGTGCGGAGAGCACGCGCTCAAACTCGTCGCGGGACCACATCGCACTGTCGCGGTCATAGGCATAGTCGAACAGTCCTGCCTTGGAAGGCCAGGAGAACACCATGGTCCGGCCGCGGAACTTGATCCCGTCGGAGAGATGGGCGCCATCGAGCACCGCCGTCTCGAACGTCTGCTTGAAGCCGTGCACATAGATCAGCACGTCTCCTCCGCCGGCCTGCGCGACGAGATCGCCGGCGTCGGCCGACACCGGTTCGACCCGGTCAAGGCGCCAATCGCCAATTCCAACCGAGGCGAGAGAAAGACGGCTCTCATCCGGCGCCCCCAGCTTCGCCCGCGCGACTGTCATGGTCGTCGCGCGCTCCGGGCCGAACCAGGGCTTCGTGCGACCGCCGTTCACCGGCTTGCGCGTGGTGGTGACGAGCAATGTGGGGTCAAGGGATAGCGATGACGCGTCGAAACGCGCGCCGGTCGCACCCAAGCCGGCGCATCCGCCGAGCGCGAGGGCGGTCCCTGCCGACATAAATCCGCCGAGGAGAGCGCGGCGCGAAATAGAACGACAGGGGTCGCGTTGCAGAAGAGGCCGAGCGATCACACGAAACCTTTGGGAACTTTTGTCCACCGTAGCGCCCCGCTACATCCCTGAATGACAATGGGGGCGAGAAGACGGCGGAGCTGCTTCGCGGTCCATTGCTTGGTCTTGGGTCAATCACCTCCGCGGGGCGGGCTAGAGTTAAGGTGACGGTGCACAGAACTCGTGCCGCCTTGTAAGCCGCGATCTTCTTGATCTGTGCTGCCTGTCGGGCAACACAGCCGAAGTCCGTCAACCCCTCCTCACAAAAATATTCCACTTTACCGAAATTCGGAAATATCGTATGTGTCGGCCATCCCAGCCCACAAAAGGGGCGGTCGTACGTCGTCACGAACGCGGGTTGGGAGTTGCGGTGGACGCGGGCGGCGTTAAAGGCGGGTGAGTGGCGTGCAGGGCGAGATGAACCTCGTGAGCATGTCACGAACCGCATCGACGGACGGCGCCGAAGCCCTGCGAAGCCTCTTGGCGAAGCAGGGTCAGCTCGCGTACGGCGAAACCGTGTGGTCCTGGCCGTCGTTGCTACGGTCAAGCCTTTGCGAAGGCGTCAGCGCGTCAACCGGCGCGGTGCCGTGCATTTCGCGGAGGTGACGGAGGCAAGAAGGAACTCGTCTCCGGGGAGAGCGCGGCATAGGCCGTCAAACCATCGCGCAGGGAAGGCCTGGTCTCGGCTGCCCTGTGTCTCCCCTGTGCATTGCGTGTGCAATCAGTTCGCATGGGGGTTTTTATGGGTGCCAGTCGGCGCCCGGTCTTCCCTGCGCCCTTTCTTGGAGGGCGTGAAGCGAGAAGCATAGCTCGGGCAAACCTGCCGCGAGACTGCGAGCGCGTGTCCGCGCCCCGCATGCAAATTGCACCCCCCCCTTTCGAGCCTTCCTTGCGAGCATGATGCGTCGGCATCGGTGGAGGTGGTCGTCCCTCCCGGAATCTGCCTTGATGCGGAATCAGCGTGAGGGAGCGACAATATGAGCGGCTTGGTGATCTCTGGCGGTCGGGTGGTGGATCCCGCCAGCGGAATGGACGCGGTTGGCGATGTGGCGGTGGTGGACGGCAGGATCGCCGCGGTCGGCGCCTCGCTCGGCAGCGCGGAGCGGGTGATCGACGCGACCGGCCTCGTGGTCGCGCCCGGCTTCATCGACCTTCATGCGCATGGCCAGTCGCTCCCCGCCGATCGCATGCAGGCATTCGACGGCGTCACGACGACGCTCGATCTCGAAGCGGGTGTGCTGCCGGTCGGCTCCTGGTATGAGCGCCAGGCGCGGAAGGGGCGCGTGCTGAACTACGGCGCCGCCACCAACTGGGCTTTTGCGCGCATCGGTGCAATGACGGGCTCCAATGCGGAGAGCTCGCTGGAGGCGTTCGGCAACGCCATGCGCGATCGCCGCTGGATGGACAACGTGGCGAGCGATGCGGAGGTATCAGGCATCCTCGAGCGCCTCGCGCGGGGCCTGAACGAGGGCGGCATCGGCATTGGCATTTTGAACGCCTATGCGCCGGGCGCCGGCGTGCAGGAACTGACCGCGGTGTGCCAACTCGCGGCAAGCCAAGACGTGCCGACCTTCACCCACGTCGCCTACATGTCGCGCGTCGACCCCGAAAGCGCGGCGGAGGCCTATATCCGCCTGATCGGCTATGCCGGCGCCACCGGCGCGCACATGCACATCTGCCATTTCAACTCGTCGAGCAAGACCGATGTCGAGCGCTGCCGCGTGCTGATCGCGAAAGCGCAGGCGCAGGGCCTGCCCATCACGGTCGAGGCCTATCCCTACGGCACCGGCTCGACCGTGCTGGCCGCTGCCTTCTTCAGCGACCCCGAATTCGTCGAGCGCAACGGCACCGGCTACGATTCCGTGCAGCGGGTCACCGACGGCCATCGCTTCAGCGATCGCGAGGAGCTCTTGAAGGCGCAGGCCGAAGAGCCATCGTCGCTGGTGCTGTGGCACATCCTCGACACCGAGAACAATGCGCATCACCGCGACCTGCTCGACATGTCGGTGCTCTATCCCGGCGGCGCGATCGCCTCCGACGCGATGCCGTGGACGACGTCGGACGGCAAGACTTACACCGGCGATGCCTGGCCGCTGCCGGATGACGCCACCTCGCATCCGCGCTCGGCCGGCTGCTTCACAAAATTCATCCGCGAATGGGTGCGCGAGCGCAAGACCGTGTCGCTGCTCGAAGGCGTGCGCAAATGCGCGCTGATTCCGGCGGAGATCCTGTCGCAAAGCACGCCCGCGATGCGCGCCAAGGGAAGACTCACGAAGGACGCCGATGGGGACATCGTCGTGTTCGACTACGAGAAGCTCTCGGATCGCGCGACCTTCACGGCGATGAACCGCCCGTCCGAAGGCGTGCGGCATCTGATCGTCAGCGGCGAGATACTAATCAGCGACGGTGTGCTGGACGTGGCGGCGCGGCCCGGCCGTCCCGTGCGCCGCCCCGTCGTCGGGGGCTGAGACATGCCGGTCCCCATTCTCCTGGTGACGGGCTTTCTGGGGGCCGGCAAGACCACGGTCGTGAACCATCTGCTGGCGCATGCGGAGGGCCGGCGGATCGCCGCTGTAGTCAACGATTTCGGCGCGATCAACATCGATGCCGAGCTGATCGCAGGCGCGAGCGATGGCGTGGTCAGCCTCGCCAATGGCTGCATCTGCTGCTCACTCGAAGGCGACCTGCTGCGCACGCTTGCGACGCTGCTGCGGCGTGATCCGAAGCCGGAATATATCGTCATCGAGACCAGCGGCGTCGCCGATCCCGCCGACATCGTCCGTAACCTGATGGATCCCGTGATCCTGCGCGAGGCGCAGCTGGAAACGGTGCTCTGCGTGATGGACGCGGCGGCACCGCCGGCTGCCCTGGACGATGCGCTGCACCGTTCGCAATTGCGCGTCGCCGATATCGTGGCTCTGAGCAAGCTGGATCTGGCGAACGAGGGCGCGGGCTCCCGCATGCGCGAGGCCATCCGCGCGCAACGCGTTCCTGCCGTGGTGGTCGATGCGCCGCACGGCGAGATTCCTTCCGCGCTGCTGTTTCCCGCAACCGTCGATCGCGCGCCACCGCTACGCGAGCCCGGACCGAAACGTCCGGCAGAGCAACGCTTCGAAACGCTGAGCTGGACGTCGGACCAGCCGATCTCGCTGGTCCGCCTGCAGCACGCGATCGGTCGCCTCGCGCCAAAGCTCGCGCGGGCAAAAGGTCTGTTCGAGACCGTCGAGCAGCCCGGGCGCCAGATGGTGTTTCAATTCGCCGCCGGCCGCGCCACGTTGGCCCCTGCAGATGCCGCGCTCGCCTCCGGCGATGCGCTGGCTCCGGGCCTGCCCGCCGCGCGCATCGTCTTCATCGTCGAGCTAGGCGTGCTCTCGAAGGCGGAGCTCGACGGCATCATGGAGACGTGCGTTGCCGATCGGTGAAGCTATCACCTCAAGCGAATTGCGCGAGGCGAACACGGTGATCTGGCAGGACCGCTGGCTGTCAGCAGACCGCGAGCGCGTTGACTGCCCGCGTCGTCACGGTCTCGTTCTCGTTGCCGACGAACTGGCAGACGGCGGATTCGAGCTCACCCACCTGGCTGCCGCGCGCCACCGCCAGCAGTCGCATCAATTCCGCCTCGTCCTTCGACAGGCGCCGGCACGACGGCGGCATGAAGCACAATTGGCAGGGCCGGCCGCTGCGCAGGATTCTGACCAGCGCGGCAACGCGTGCGACCAGCAGCGGGCTGTCGGCGATGCCAGGCGCCTCGTCGGCAAAGCGATAGGCCGCCTCCCAGCAATCGGACGCGCCGGTCGCATAGGCAGCTGCGATGAACCGGAACAGCGAGAGCGCGACGCGGCCAAAATCATCGTAGCTCTCGACGTCAGGCCGCGTCGCAAGCGCGGCCTGGAGCGGACAGAGCCGCGCCTGGCCGGCTTCCGTGACGGGCACAAAGCCGCAACTATCCTGCATCACGCGCGATCCCCGTCAGTGCAACGTCGGGCTTCCGACCAGCCAGCTCTTCATCGCCATCGTCCGGTCATGATCGAAAGACGGAACGTGCCGGTCGGGCAGGATGAGGCCCGCCATGCGGAAGATCGTTGCAAGCCCCCGCACGGGTGCGAGAGCCCAATCGGCACCGACCGGCGGCAGCCAGCATTCGAACTGCTCGCGCGCGATATCGTCGCGCTCTTTCTGCGCGGCGGCGATCGCCCGCAACATGCCGTGCTCGCTGACGGACATGCGCGGGCAGGTCGGGCAGTGCACCGCGATGGCCGTATGCGCCGTGCAGGCAAAGATCTCGATGATGCATTCCAGCGAAGGCACGGCGTCGCCCACGCGAAAGTGGTCGTAGACTTGCTGGATATCGGCCGCGGTCGGAACAGCGCTTCCGCTGCGCGCCTTGGCCCGAAACCCCCAGATGAAGAGCCGCTCCGCCGCGCTCAGCGCCGGAAGCTCGAGGGACCCTGTCGATGTCGATTGATGCATTGAACCTCTGGCCTCTGGCTGCGCCTACGCCCCGACCGGCGCTGATGATCTGCACCGATCGTTCCGTCAGAGCCCCCTGCAAGTCAACGCTCGGAGGGGCGATGTCGAGGTCTTCTAGTTTTGAAGAGTTCGCATCTCGGATGCAGCCAGCCTCGCGAGCTTGCGAGGCCGTCCGCAGCATGCCGGTAGGATCCTACGGAGTTTTGCGGGTGGTGGGGAACCCGAATGCTTAAAGCTTTGCTAAGGGGCGCGGGATAAACTGGCATATCAGCCCTTCCAATTCTTGCGAGCTCCGATGTTTTTCTCCCGCATCAGTTTCAAGCTGGTCCTGATTGTCGGCATCAGCCTCCTTGGCATGATCGCGCTGGCGCCGATCGCGCTATCGACCCTGCGCGCGCAGATGATCGCGGACCGTGAGGCCAAGACGCAGCACATGGTCGACGTCGGCTACGGCATCCTGGCGCACTACCAGAAGCTCGAGAGCGAAGGAAAACTCCCACGCGAGCAGGCCCAGGCCGGCGCGATCGCGGAGATCAAGAGCCTGCGCTACGACAAGGTCGAGTATTTCTGGCTCAACGACATGACCCCCAAGATGGTCATGCATCCGATCAAGCCCGAGCTCGACGGCAAGGATCTGTCCGGGATGAAGGATCCATCCGGCAACGCGCTGTTCGTCGGCTTCGTTGACGTCGTCAAAAAGCAGGGCGCGGGCTTCTACAGCTACCTCTGGCCGAAGCCCGGCTTCGACCAGCCGGTCGGGAAAATCTCCTATGTGAAGGGCTTTGCGCCCTGGGGCTGGATCATCGGCACCGGAATCTACCTCGACGACGTCGACGCCGTCTTCCGCCAGAATGCGATGACCTTCGCCCTGGTGTGCCTGGCCGTGTTCGTGCTCGTGCTCGGCGCCTCCTTCGTGATCGGCCGCAGCGTGACCCGGCCGCTGGCGAAGATCACCGCGCTCACCGAGCGCCTCGCCTCCGGCGACAGCGCGTTCGACGTGCCCCATACCGACCGTCGCGACGAGATCGGCGGGCTCGCCAAGGCGCTCGCCGTGTTCAAGGACAATGCGTCGGCGGTCGGCCGGATGCACGCCGAACAGCAGGAGACGAAGCAGAAGGCCGACGAGGAGAAGCGCAAGACGATGACCGACCTCGCCGGTAAGTTCGAGGCGAACGTTCAGGCCGTCGTCCGCGACGTCTTCAACGAGGCGCGCGCGATGCAGCAGGCCGCGCAGGGTATGTCCGAGACCGCCGACAAGGCGACCGACCGTGCTAGCTTCGTCGCCACCGCCTGTCAGCAGGCTTCGAGCAACGTGCAGACGGTGGCCTCCGCCGCCGCGCAGCTGTCGTCCTCGATCACCGAGATCAGCCAGCGCGTCGCGCAGGCTGCAAGCGTGGCCGACAAGGCCGCCGCCGACGGCCAGCGCACCAACGACACCGTGCAGGGGCTGGCCGCCGCCGCGCACAAGATCGGTGAGGTCATCGACCTCATCAACCAGATCGCCTCGCAGACCAATTTGCTCGCGCTTAACGCCACCATCGAGGCAGCGCGCGCCGGCGAGGCCGGCAAGGGGTTTGCGGTGGTGGCAAGCGAAGTGAAGTCGCTGGCGAGCCAGACCGCGAAGGCGACCGACGAGATCGGCGCGCAGATCACCGCGATCCAGGCCGAGACCAACCAGGTCGTCGGCAACATCGACAGCATCCGCAAGACCATCATGGAGGTCAACGAGATTTCCTCGTCGATCGCCGCAGCCGTCGAGGAGCAGGGCGCCGCGACCGCGGCGATCGCCCACAGCGTACGCGAGGCTGCCTCCGGCACCGACCAGGTTTCGCAGAACATCTCGGGTGTGACCGACGCGACGGCGGAGACCGGCCAGGCCGCCGGCCTCGTGCTGCAATCGAGTGGCCGGCTGTCGCAGAAGCTGCAATCGCTGGAAGACGAGGTCAGTGCTTTCGTTGCGGGGGTGCGGGCGGCCTAGTATAGCAGGGGATGAATCAGAGTTCTGATCGGCGCGCGCGCATTCTCCTGATCAATCCGAACAGTTCCGTGGCGACCACTGAGATGATGGTCGCCATCGCGAGGTCGACCGCCGTCGACGGCTTCGACATCGACGGCGCGACCGCAACGCGCGCGCCGCAAATGATCGTGACGCCGGATGCGCTGGATGCAGCTTCCGCCGAAGTTCTGGAGATATCGCAGTCGAACCGGCATGCATGCGACGGTATCATCGTCGCGGCGTTCGGCGATCCCGGATTGGCCGGCATCAAGGCCGCGATGAAACGGCCCGCGGTCGGCATCGGTGAGTCCTCGATGGTGGCAGCCGCCGAGAACGGCCGCCGCTTCGGCGTGGCGACCACGACGCCGCTGTTGGAAGCGAAGATCGACGCTCTGCCGGAAGCGCTGGGTCTGCGATCGTATTACACCGGCGTCCGCTTCGCGGAGGGCGATCCGCAGGAGCTGATGCGCCATCCGGCGCGGCTGCGAACAGCGCTCGCGGGCGCGGTCGAGGCCTGCATCGCGCAGGATGGCGCGGAGGCGGTCATCATCGGCGGCGGGCCGCTGGGCGAAGTCGCGCGCGAGCTTCAGCCGATCTTCACCGTGCCGGTCATCGCGCCGATCCCGTCTGCCGTGGCGCGGATTATTCGCCTCATCACGGCACGCGCGACCGACTGAAATTCCGGCCGGCGGGAACGGTCGTCGGGACCGGCGTTCTTGCCCTTGACGGCCTCGGTTAAAGTGACGAAGCAGAACAATCGGACCGGCCGACCCGCGCTTGGGCACGCGGGCATGGAGACGCTGCATGTCGTTCAAGAAGCTCCTGATCGCCAATCGCGGCGAGATCGCCATCCGCATCGCGCGCGCCGCAGCCGATTCCGGCCTCGCGACGGTCGCGATCCATCCCGCGGACGATGCGCTGTCGCTGCATGTGCGCCTTGCCGATGAGGCGGTCGAAATCCCCGGCCGCGGCGCGCGGGCCTATCTCGACATCGAGGCCGTGGTGAAGGCGGCGAGGAGCGCAGGCTGCGACGCCGTGCACCCCGGCTACGGCTTCCTCAGCGAGAACGCTGCGTTCGCGAAGGCCTGCGTCGATGCAGGCATCGCCTTCGTCGGGCCGAAGCCGGCGGCGCTCGAACTGTTCGGCGACAAGGTTGCGGCACGGCAACTGGCAAAGCGCTGCGGCGTGCCAATCATCGCCGGCACCAGCGGGCCCTCCTCGCTGGAGGACATCACGGCGTTCTTCACCTCGCTCGGCAGCAACCCGGCGATCGTGATCAAGGCGATGGCCGGCGGCGGCGGGCGCGGCATGCGCGTGGTCGAGCGCGCTGCCGATCTCGCGGAGGCCTATGCGCGTTGCCAGTCCGAGGCCAAGGCCGCGTTCGGCTTCGACGGCGTCTATGCCGAGCGGTTGATCCGGCAGGCGCGCCATATCGAGGTGCAGATCATCGGCGATCGCCACGGCGCGATCTCCCACCTCTGGGAACGCGAATGCACCATTCAGCGCCGGCACCAGAAGCTGATCGAGGTGGCGCCGAGCCCGTCGCTCAGCGACGGCTTGCGTGGCCGTATCAGCGAGGCGGCGAAGCAACTCGCCGTGGCCGCGTCTTACGACAATCTCGGCACGTTCGAGTTCTTGGTCGACGGCACTGCCGACGACAGTTTTGCCTTCATCGAGGCCAACCCGCGGCTCCAGGTCGAGCACACCGTGACCGAAGAGGTGCTGGGCCTCGATCTGGTCCGCGCCCAGCTCGCGGTCGCCGCCGGTGCCTCGCTTGCGTCGCTCGGCCTGGCGCAAGGCTCGATCCCGAAACCGCGCGGCTATGCCATGCAGTTGCGTGTCAACATGGAGACGCTGGACGAGCTGGGGGCGACGCACCCGACCGGCGGCGTGCTTGCCGTGTTCGAGCCGCCGTCGGGCCCCGGCGTCCGCGTCGATAGTTTCGGTTATGCCGGCTACAAGACCAGTGCCGCCTTCGACTCGCTGCTGGCAAAGGTCATCGTGCATACGCCGGGTGAAGCCTGGCACGACGTTGTCTCCAAAGCCGCGCGCGCCTTGCGCGAGTTTCGTATTGACGGCGTCGTCACCAACATCGCTTTCCTCCAGGCCGTGCTGGCGCATCCCGATTTCAGGGCTAACCGCATCGCGACAGACTTCATCGATCGCAACATCGGCAAGCTCGTCGAAGCCGCCGATGGCGCGGCCAAACCACTCTATTTTGCGGCGACGGAGCGAAGCCGCGGTCCCGGCATCGAGGCGCATACCGCACAGATCGTGCCCGAAGGCACGGTGATGGTCGCAGCACCCTTGCAGGGAACCATCGTCACCATCCAGGTGAAGGAAGGCGAGATCGTGCGTCCGGGCCAGCAGCTCGCCGTGATTGAATCCATGAAAATGGAACATCTGGTCATGGCCGAGCAGGGCGGCCGTGTCATGAAGCTACTCGCCGGCGACGGTGTCACGTTGATGCATGGCGAGCCGATCATGTATCTGCAGCCGCTCGAGGTTGCGGCTGATGCGTCTGCAACGGAAACCGATATCGATCTCGACCACATCCGTCCCGATCTCGCCGAACTGATCGCGCGCCAGGCCAACACGCTCGACGAAAATCGCCCTGCTTCGGTCGAGCGCCGCCGCAACACCAATCAGCGCACCGCGCGCGAGAATGTCGCGCAGCTCGTCGACGACGGCTCGTTCATGGAGTATGGCAGCCTTGCGATCGCGGCGCAGCGGCGCCGGCGCAAGCTCGACGATCTCGTCAAGAACACGCCGGCCGACGGCCTCGTCATGGGCGTCGCGACCGTCAACGCCGAGAAGTTCGGGCCCGAGGGCGGGCGCTGCATCGTCGTGGCCTACGACTACACCGTGCTCGCGGGCACGCAGGGCCACATGAACCACAAGAAGATCGACCGCATGCTGACGCTCGCGGAAGACTGGCGCGTGCCCCTGGTGTTCTATGCCGAAGGCGGCGGCGGCCGGCCTGGCGATACCGACCGGCTCGGCATGACCGGGCTCGATGGTCCGTCCTTCGTGCAGTTCGCCAGACTCTCGGGTCTTGTGCCGGTCATCGGCGTGGTCTCCGGCTATTGCTTCGCCGGCAATGCCGCGATGCTCGGCTGCTGCGATGTCATCATCGCCGCCAAAAATGCCTCGATCGGCATGGGTGGCCCCGCGATGATCGAGGGCGGCGGGCTCGGCGTCTATCACCCGGCCGAGGTCGGTCCTGTTACGTTCCAGTCGCCGAACGGCGTCATCGACATCCTCGTCGAGGACGAAGAGGAGGCGACATCCGTTGCGCAAAAATACCTGTCCTATTTCCAGGGCGAGGTGACGGACTGGCAGGCCGCCGACCAGCGGCTGCTGCGCCGCGCGATCCCCGAGAACCGCCTGCGCGTCTACGACATCCGCAGCGTGATCGACCTCGTCGCGGACAAGGACAGCGTGCTGGAGCTGCGCCGCGACTACGGCGTCGGCATGATCACCGCGTTGATCCGCATCGAGGGGAAGCCGTTCGGCCTGATCGCCAACAATCCGCGCCATCTTGGCGGTGCGATCGACGCCGATGCCGGCGACAAGGCCGCGCGCTTCCTCCAGCTCTGCGACGCCTTCGATCTGCCGATCGTCTCGCTGTGCGACACGCCCGGCTTCATGGTCGGCCCGGAAGCCGAGAAGACGGCGATCGTGCGCCACGTCTCGCGCATGTTCGTGACAGGCGCGAGCCTGACAGTGCCGCTGTTCGGCATCGTCCTGCGCAAGGGCTATGGGCTCGGGGCGCAGTCGATGATCGGCGGCGGCTTCCACGCCTCGTTCTTCACCGCGGCCTGGCCGACCGGCGAGTTCGGTGGCATGGGCCTGGAGGGATACGTCCGCCTCGGCTTCCGCAAGGAAATGGAGGCGATCGCCGACCCCGTCGAGCGTGAGACCTATTATCGCAACAAGGTCGCCGAGCTCTACGCCAACGGCAAGGCGGTCTCGATCGCCTCCGTGTTCGAGATCGACAACGTCATCGATCCCGCCGAGACGCGGCGGTGGATCATGGCAGGCCTGCGGTCGGTGCCGAAGCCGCCGACGCGGACGGCGAAGAAGCGACCCTGCATCGATACGTGGTGAGGGCGGTGCAGCAATTATGATTGCGCTTCGCCGCGTTCCCGGTTCCCGATTGACATCCCCGCCTGCGGTGCCAGACTTTGCACAATAATACAGGGTGGAGACGTCCGCGATGGCCAGCCTTTCGGCCTCGAACCATGTCGCCCGTGTCTTGTCCGTCGCCAATCAGGTTGCAGACCGCTTGGCCGACGTCGATGCCTCTTCGCGCATTGCCAATTCCTGGCGGCGCTGCCTGGTCAGCCACAAGCTCGATCCCGCCCGCCAAGGCCCGCCGCAGACGCTGACCGAAGCCGAGATCCGGCATGTCGCCGAGCCGATGGAAGAGACGATCCGGCTTGCAACACCGGAGCTCGACGATCTCGCCCGGGTACTTCGCGATGCCGGTTATTGCGTCAACCTGGCGGACGTGAACGCAACCATGCTGTTCAGCCGCCTGCCCGGCGAGGCCGACGCACGACTGTTCATGGACTGGAAGATCTACACCGGCTCGAATTTCTCCGAGGCCTTTGAAGGCACCAATGGGCTCGGCACCGCGCTCGCCGAGCAGAAGCCGATCCTGGTACATCGCGACGAGCACTTTCGCGCGCAGTGGCACATGTTTTCCTGCGCCGTGACGCCGCTGTTCGACCAGGCCGGACGGCTCGCAGGCGCCGTGAACATCACCTCCTGCCGCGAGGACCTCGAACGCACCGCGCATCAGCTCGCGCTGGCGGTGACGATGGAGGCAACGCGGCGCATGGAGGGCGCGATCTTCCGCGGTCATTTCCGCAACGCCTGGATCGCGACCGTGCCGGGCGATGGCGGCAGCGGCCTGCTCGCCTATGACGACGATCGCCGCATCGTCGGCGCCTGCCGTTCGGCGCGCGCACTGCTGGGTCTCACCGACGGCTTGATCGCCTCCGGCATCGATCTGTCGCGCTATGTCAAATTCGACCATCCCGCCGCGCGCGACGCGGACGATCTCGTCGAGCTGCGCCGGGGCGATGGCAGTCCGTTGGGGCATGGCCATGTCGCGCCGCCGCTGCGGCCACGGCCGTCCACGCAGCGTCGTGACGTTCCTGTGGACCCCTTCGATGCGCTGCAGCGCCTCGCTGGCCGCGATCCAGGACTGATCAAGAGTGTAAAGCGGCTCAGACGCATCGGCGATCACAATCTGCCGGTGCTGCTGCATGGCGAGACCGGCGTCGGCAAGGATGTGTTCGCCCGTGCCATCCACGCAGCCGGCAATCGCGCGCGCCACAACTATGTCGCGCTGAACTGCGCTGCGATGCCGGACAGCCTGATCGATGCCGAGCTGTTCGGTTACGAGGCCGGCGCCTTCACCGGCGCGCGCCGCGACGGCTCGAAAGGCCTGATCGTGCAGGCCGACGGCGGCACGCTGTTCCTCGACGAGATCGGCGACATGCCGATTGCGCTGCAGACGCGGCTGCTACGGGTGCTGGAGAACCGCGAAGTCTGGCCGCTCGGCGCGCTGAAGCCCGTGCCGGTCGACATTCGCCTGATCAGCGCCACGCATCGCGATCTCGGCCGCATGGCCGAGGAGGGCGCCTTCCGCACCGACCTCTATTTTCGTCTCCGCGGCATGGAGGTGCGGCTGCCGGCCTTGCGCGAGCGCGCCGACCGCGACGACGTCATCCGCCAGATTGCGCGCGAGGAAGCGCCGAACTGTTCCCTCTCGGACGAGGCCTGGGCGCAGCTCTCGGCCTATCCCTATCCCGGCAACATGCGCCAGCTCCGGCACGTGCTGCGGCTCGCCGGCTGCACGGCGGAAGACGGTGTCATCACCGATGCCGACCTCGATTTGCCGCCGTTTGGTGGAAGGGCGGAGCCGGATCTCGCGGCGGCGGAGCGCGCCACGATCGTGGAGGCGTTGCGCGAGCATGGTGGTCGTGTGATCGAAGCGGCGCGCGCGCTGAAGCTCAGCCGCGCGACGCTCTATCGCAAGATCAAGCAGTTGAAGATAGAGACAGCGCAGTAGCACTCAGCTGCATGCGGCGAGCTTTCTTCCCCTCTCCCCCTGCGGGAGAGGGTGGCTCGCCGCGACAGCGGCGAGACGGGTGAGGGGTCTCTCTCCGCACCTGATTCTCTGGCTTCTGGATTCGCGGAGAGATACCCCTCATCCGGCGTTTCGCGCCACCTTCTCCCGCAAGGGGAGAAGGGAAGAGCGCACCATCAACGCCGCCGCTGCCTTACGAAAAATCGCTCCAGCTCAGATGTCGCGAGTCGAGGTCGCCGACGGTTACGGTGCCGCGGATTTCGCGCGGGGCGTGGAAGCTGCTGCGCAGATACACGAGCGGCGCCGCGCCGTCGGAATGCGATGCGCCGCGCACCTCGCCGACGAAGATCGAATGCGTCTTGGTCTCGAATTCCTGCGCCAGCACGCAGTCGAACGCGGCGACCGCATCCGTCAGCACCGGCGCGCCGGTCACCCCGCGCGTCCATTCCCCGAACGCAAAGCGGTCGTCGCCATTGACGCCCTTCTGGCCGCTGAAGGTCAGCGCCAGTGCCGCGTGGTCCTCGTGCAGGAAGTTGATCGCGAACGCGCCTTCCTCGCGGATACGCGCGTGCGCACTGGCGTTGCGGTTGACACACACGATCAGGGATGGCGGCGAGTCCGACAGTGAGCAGGCCGAGGTCACAGTCAACCCCGTGCGCTTGCCGTGCTCGGCGCCGACCGTCACCAGCGCGACGGCGCCGGCGCACTGGCGCATCGCCTCCTTGAAATCCTTGGCGTCGAAAGCACTGGCGTCCACGCTCACGCGGAAATCTCCGAAATGGATGCGGATGCGGCACGATCGCGCCGCACCCGCGTCGGGTCAAGCCGCCTTCTGCGCGGAGCCGAGATGCTTCAGGTGCGGCATCACCTCGTTCCTCAGCAGCGACAGCGAGTGATGCCAGGCTTCAGCCTTGTGCTTGTAGTCGAAGCCGAACACCAGCAGCACGCCGAAGCCGCCGACCTCCTCGTAGATCTTCTCGATTTTCTCGGCGACGGTCGCGGGCGAGCCGACGATCCAGTTCCGCTTGGCGCAATATTCGACGGTGACGTCGCTATCGGGCACGTCGGGCGCGTGCTTCAAATAGTCCTTGAAGCCGAAATGCCCGAGCAGCGGCAGGAAGTACTCGCCCATCATCCGGCCCATCATGTCGCCGGTCGAGAGCCTCCACGCTTCCTCGTCGGTATCAGCGACGAACACCTCGCGCACCAGCCGCCAATCCGCGCGGTCCGGCTTGCGTCCGGTCTTGGCGGCACCGGCTACGACCGAATCCCAATGACTGCCGACATAGGCCGGGTTGAGGTTGAGGCTCATCGGGATGAAGCCGCGCTCGCCGGCGAGCTTCAACGTGTCCGAGTTCTTCGAAAGACCGGCGACACCGATCGGCGGATGCGGCGTCTGCAACGGCTTGATGTGGGGTTTCAGGAAGTCGAACATCGTGTCCGGCTTGGTCACCGTCCAGAATTTGCCCTTGTAGGTCCAGGGCGCGGGATCGCTCCACATCTTCAGAATGATCTCCAGCGCCTCGCGCGTCATGTCGCGGTTCTGTCCGCTCATGCCGTCGACGTTGAACATGGCCCAGTCGCTCGGCAGGCCGCTAGCCGCGACGCCGAAATTGAGCCGCCCCCCGGAGAGATGATCGAGCATGGCGACGCGGTTGGCGAGCTCGGCGGGGTGGTGATAGGGCAGCAGGAAGCCGCCTGGTCCGATGCGAATATTCTTGGTCTGCATCAGCGCCTGTGCGATCAGAAGGTCTGGCGTGGGATTGGGTTCCCAGGGCGCGGTGTGGTGCTCGCCGACCCAGGCCTCCTGATAGCCGAGCTCGTCGAGCCAGCGCATGACCTGCAGGTCCCAGTCGTTCCCTTCCTTCAGGCCGCACTCCGGCGGGTGCGAAGGCATCGTGAAATAACCGATCTCCATGGGTTTCCTCTCCACAATTGACGCGTCTTGTTGCGCGGTTCACGGATGTGAGCAGAAACGCTTTAGCAAGCGGTGTGCCAGCTCTTCGCGAGTGGTGGGCCAGCGCGAACGGCGCCTCAGACCTGCGAGAAAAGGCTGGTTTGCGGCGGCAATAGCCGATATCCCGGGACAGATTTACGGGGCCTCGTCTCACTGTCGCGAGACGGCGTCTCGGCGGTGAGACGAGGATACGAATCGAGATGACTGAACCTGCCTATGTCGCGGTAGACTGGGGCACCAGCAGCTTCCGACTCTGGCTGATCGACCGCGCCGGCGAGGTGCTGGCCGAGCGCCGCAGCGATGAGGGCATGCTGGCCGCCGCGAAGGCCGGCTTTCCCGCCGTGCTGCAATCGCATCTCGCGGCAGTCGAGGCTCCCGATCATCTGCCCGTCCTCGTCTGCGGCATGGCCGGCGCGCGTACCGGCTGGGTCGAGGCCGGTTATGTCGACACGCCGGCACCACTCTCCGCTGTTCTGAAGCAGGCCGCGGGCGTGCCCGGCGAAGCGCGCGACATTCGCATCTTGCCGGGTATCGCGCAGCGCGATGCAAAAGCGCCGGACGTGATGCGCGGCGAGGAAACGCAGCTGCTCGGCGCGCTCGGGCTCGATGCCGCCGGCGAAGCGCTAGTCTGCATGCCCGGCACGCATTCGAAATGGGTGCGCGTGAAGGACGGCACGGTCGCGCATTTCTCCACCTTCATGACCGGCGAGCTCTTCAGCGTCGTGTCGCGCGAGACGATTTTGTCGCTTGCGGTCGCCGGCGCCGAAGACGCCGAGGATGTCGCGAGCTTCAAGGCGGCGGTGAAGGCCGCGTACGAAGCACCGGCCTTCGCGGCTAATTTTCTGTTCGGCGCGCGCTCGCGTCAGCTCCTGTTCGGGAGCACACCGGCCGCGGCGCGCGAAACGCTGTCGGGCACGTTGATCGGCGTCGAGCTGGCGGCGGGGCTTTCCGGCGCGATGTCGAAAGCTGGCATCACGCTGATTGCCTCGGGGCGGCTCGCGATGCTGTATAGGCTGGCTTTCGACGCGCTGTCGGTCGCCGTGAACCAGGTCGATGCCGATGAAGCGGTCCGCCGCGGTCTGTCGATGGCGGCTGCCGCGATCTGGACGCAATGAGAGGACTGTCGAGATGAGCGTTCCCTTTCCGGCGATGAAGCGGCCACTGGTCGCGATCCTGCGCGGCGTGAAGCCCGAGGAAACGCAGGCTATCGTCGGCGTGCTGATCGAAGCCGGCATGACCGCAATCGAGATTCCGCTGAACTCGCCCGACCCGTTCCGCTCCATCGCAACAGCCGTGAAACAGGCGCCGGCCGATGTGCTGATCGGCGCCGGCACAGTGCTGACCACTCCGGATGTCGATCGGCTCAACGATGTCGGCGGCAAGCTGATGGTGTCGCCGAATGTCGACACACAAGTGCTCACGCGTGCACATCAGTACGCCATGGTGACATTGCCGGGCGTGTTTTCGCCGACCGAGGCACTGCTTGCCGCGCGCTCCGGCGCGTCGGGCCTGAAATTCTTTCCCGCCAGCGTGCTCGGCGCGTCCGGTATCGCTGCGATCCGTGCCGTGCTGCCGGCCGGGGCGATGATCGCCGCCGTCGGCGGCGTCTCCGAGCAGAATTTCGCGGAGTACATCATGGGCGGCGTCACCGCGTTCGGGCTCGGCTCCAGCCTCTACAAGCCCGGCATGACGGCAACGGACGTTGCCGCTCGCGCAAAGGTGACGATTGCGGCCTACGATCGGGCGATTGCGAAAGACTGAAACGGCAATAAACAAGCCGTGATGCCGTCACACCCGGGCTTTATCCTATCTTGCCGCAGAAGCGAGATCAGGAGACCGACATGGCGATCAACAACGTGGCCGATTTGTTCGTGGCAACGCTCGAACAGGCCGGCGTCAAGCGCATCTACGGCATCGTCGGCGACAGCCTGAATGCGTTGACCGAAGCGCTGCGGCGGCGCGGAACGATCGAGTGGATCCATGTCCGGCATGAAGAGGTTGCGGCCTTTGCCGCGGCCGGCGAAGCGGAGATGACGGGCAGTCTTGCGGTGTGCGCGGGCTCGTGCGGTCCCGGCAATCTGCATCTGATCAACGGCCTGTTCGATGCCCATCGCAGTCGCGTTCCCGTGCTGGCGATCGCCGCACAGATCCCGACCGCCGAGATCGGCAGCGGCTATTTCCAGGAGACCCATCCGCAAAACCTGTTCCGCGAGTGCAGCCATTATTGCGAGCTGGTCTCCGATCCGAGTCAGCTGCCCTACGTGCTGGAAAACGCTATCCGTGCGGCTGTCGGCATGCGCGGCGTTGCCGTCGTCGCCATGCCGGGCGACGTCGCCTTCCGCAGCCCACCGAAGCGCGCGCTGTCGACGGCGCGTGGCCTTGCGCTGTCGGCGCCGAAGGTCGTGCCGCAGGCCGATGAGCTGAAGGTGCTCGCGGACCTCTTGAACGGCGCCGAACGCATCACCCTGTTCTGCGGCCGCGGCTGCGCTGGCGCGCATGCGCCGCTGATGCAGCTTGCGGAAGCCTTGAAGAGCCCGATCGTGCATGCGCTGGGCGGCAAAGAACATGTCGAATACGACAATCCCTACGACGTCGGCATGACCGGCTTCATCGGCTTCTCCTCCGGCTATGCCGCCATGCACGCCTGCGACGCGCTCGTGATGCTCGGCACTGATTTTCCCTACAAGCAGTTCTTCCCGACCGATGCGAAGATCGCGCAGATCGACATCCGTCCGGAAAATCTCGGGCGGCGCTGCAAGATCGATCTCGGCCTTGTCGGCGACGTCAAGCTCACCATCGAGGCGCTGCTGCCGCTGCTCGAGGCCAAGACGCGGCGCAAGCATCTCGACGATGCGATCGCGCTTTACAAGAAGGCACGCGAGGGCCTGGACTCGCTCGCGAAGGGCACGCCCGGAGCCAAGCCGATCCATCCGCAATATCTCGCAAAGGTCATCAGCGACCATGCCAGCGATGATGCGGTGTTCACCGCCGATGTCGGCACGCCGACGGTGTGGGCCGCGCGCTATCTCGACATGAACGGCCGCCGCCGGCTGATCGGCTCGTTCGTGCACGGCTCGATGGCCAACGCAATGCCGCAGGCGATCGGCGCGCAGGCCGCGCAGCCCGGCCGCCAGGTGATCTCGCTCTCAGGCGACGGCGGCTTCACCATGCTGATGGGCGATCTGATCACGCTGACCCAGATGAAGCTGCCGGTGAAGGTGGTCATCTTCAACAACGGCGTGCTCGGCTTCGTCGCACTGGAGATGAAGGCGGCCGGCTTCGTCGACACCAATGTCGATCTGGAAAACCCGGACTTCGCGGCGATGGCGCGCGCGATGGGCATCCTTGCAAGGCGCGTCGAGGATCCCGGCGAGCTCCCGGGCGCCATGAAAGAGATGCTGGCCCACGACGGGCCGGCGCTGCTCGATGTCGTCACCGCCAAGCAGGAGCTGTCGATGCCGCCGACCATCACGCCCGAACAGATCAAGGGCTTCAGCCTCTGGGTCTTGCGCGCCGTGATGAACGGCCGCGGCGACGAGGTCGTCGATCTCGCCAAGACCAATCTGCTGCCGCGCTAACCGCGCTTGACCGACGGTACGGGCAGCCGCTCATGGCGGCGCTGGAAGCGTTGCCAGTGCAGCACGATGCCGATCAGCAGCGCCGGCACGAAGCCGAGCGCGATCAGGAAGTGCGGCAGCTGGGCCGGTGAGATGAACGCGATGGCGATGTCGGAGATCAGCCAGAGCGCGGCGAACATCACCGCGAAATCGGTGCGCGGGCAGCGCAGATAGTAGAACACGGCAGTGATGACGACGGCGGGTCCGATGGCGATGCCGATCATCACCGTCGTCAGCTCCTTCGGCGTCAGCGCGTCGAGCACCATCGCTGCCAGCAGCCAGAGCGCGGCGAACATGGCGACGATGTCGAGCGGATGCCGCAACCCAATACCTCTCGCAGAAAACGCACTATCGTTGTGGCCCGGACCTTGGCCGTCAAGGGAAAATGCGCCTATTCCTCGTCGTTTCCGGGCGTCGGCCGCAGCATGAAATGGCCGAAGGCGGTGGCGATCGGCTTGTTCGCATCGTCCTGCCAGGCTCGCGCCTCGAAGGCGACGATGCGCCGGCCCTGCTTCACGATCGAGACGTTGGCGAAGGTGTCGAGCGCGCGGCCGGAGCGCAGATAGTTGACGGTCAGTCCGATCGGCTTGGGCAGTGCGGCGGCGCCGAGCTCGCGCGCCACTCCGAAGATCGCGGTGGTCTCGAGGAAGGCGCCGGTCATGCCGCCATGGATCGCAGGCAGGATCGGATTGCCGATGATCTTTGGCGAGAACGGCATTGTCAGCGTGTCGTCGTCGTTGACGCGAATGCCGAGGCAGCGCGCGAACGGGCTGTTGGCGAACGGGCCTTCCGGATCGTCCGGCGCCTCCAGCGTCGAGATGCCGGGCGAATCTGTCCTGCGATCCGCGAGCATGTTGGTGCGGTTGGCGCCGATCATGAAACAGGCGGTCGCGGTCGCGACCGGATCGTCCTCGGACTCCTGATAGGCGGTGGAGCGCACGAAGGCGATCGAACGCGTGGTGCGGTAGCAGACCGAATGCGCCTTGATGTCGAGGCCCGGCGTTGCCGGCTTCTGATAGTCGATGCGCAGATCGAGCGTCGCGATTGCGCTCGTGCCGTCGAGCGCGAGCTGCACGGCCATGCCGCAGCTCTCGTCCAGCATCGCGGTGACGACCCCGCCATGCAGCACGCCGGTCTCGGTGTCGCCGACGAAGACGGGCCGGTAGGGCAGGCTGGACCAGGCCTCGCGAGGTGCGAAGCGGTCGAGCTGGAGTCCGCTGATCTGGCCGTAATCGGAGCGGCGGCCCTTGATCGCCTCGGCGAGGTCCTCGAACGAAAGTGTGGTCGGTGAGCTGGACATGAGGACGTTCTAAACCAGCGGCGGGCGCGGTGCAAAACCCCGGATGGGCGTCCCGCGGCAGGAGTTCCGAGGCCGGTTTGGCCTCGACAGGGCCGGCCGAAGCAACGATGGTGGGCGCCTCGTTCGTTCGACCAGCCGCAAGGAGTGCCCATGGCCGATCCCGAAATGCCCGCCACCAGCCAGGGGCCCGTCATCATTTCGACCTCGAGCTCGGAGCGGGCGCCGATCATCTATTTCGACGGTGCGTCCTGCTTCGGCCACCACAACGGCGCTATCCAGATCGAGCTTGCTGCGAACCTTCTGATGCCGGTCGGCGCCGCCGTCAGGGTCGACGTGGTCCAGACCGCGCATCTGCGCTGCAGCGTGGCCGCCGCGCTGGCCCTGCGCGAAGCGCTCGACAAGGCATTGGCGATGTACCAGCAGGGTCAGCAGGAGCCCCGGCCGGAGGAAATTCCGACGGTGAAGAACTGAGGCAAGCGGCGGATCGCAAGTTAATGCGATCAACTCGCTCAGCTCACATGCACCTTCGGCTTCCTGCCATCGTTCCACTTGCCGTCGAGCGCGCGCTCGATCTGGGCGGCGAGTTGCAGCAGCAGGCCGTCATTGGCCTGTTTCGCAATCGCCTGGATGCCGAGCGGCAGGCCGTGGTCCTGCGTGGCCATCGGCATCGAGATCGCCGGCATGCCGCAGAGATTGGCGAGCGGCGTGAAGGCGAAGAAGCGCCAGAGATTGCCGAACCAGTCGAGCACGTCAGGATTGTCGGAGATGGTGAGATATTCCCGGGTGCCGACCTTCGGCGTCGGCAGCGCGGTGATCGGCGTCAGGATCACGTCCCACTGCTCGAAGAAGGCGCCGAAGGCGCGTGAGGTCGTGTTGAACACGCCTTGCATCTTCGCCCGCTCGGCGAAGCTCGTATGCCGGCCGGCTTCCCAGATCCGGATGTTCATGGGCTCGATGAGGTCTTCCGGGGGCCGCTCCAGCCCGCGCGCGGCGAGCATGTTGGAGATTACCACGGCAAAATTCGAGATATAGCAGGTGGTCTGCGCCTTGAACGCGGCGCGGAAGTCGAGCTCGGGCAGGCCGTAGTCGACGTGATGGCCGAGGCCTTCGAGGAAGCGGCCGGCCTTTGCCAGCTCGGCCGCGATCTCTGGCGTCGCGGTGTAGTCGCCCCAGCTGTGCGACAGCGCGATGCGAAGTTTTGACGGATCGCGTTTGATCATCTCGGAGTATGGTTGCGCCGTGGTCCAGAACGGCATGAACTCGCCCGGCGCCGCTCCCCTGGCATGGTCGACGAAGGCGGCGGTGTCGCGCACCGAGCGCGACTGGCAACCCTGGATCGAGACGAGGCCGGTGAGATCGGACATGTGCGGTGCGAGCGAGAACACGCCGCGCGAGACTTTCAGGCCGATATTGCCGTTGACGCCGGCGGGAATGCGGATAGAGCCGCCGCCGTCGGTCGCATGCGCGATCGGCACCACGCCGGCCGCCACCATCGCGGCGCTGCCGGCCGAGGAGCCGCAGGTGGTGTAGTCGGTGTCCCAGGGATTGCGCGTGACATAGACGGCCGGATTGTCGGCCGAGCTGCATACGCCGAATTCCGGCGTCGTGGTGCGTCCGATCAGGTTCAGTCCGGACTGGCGGAATTTGCCGGTCAGGAACGTGTCGGCGTTGGCGCGATTGCCGCGCATCAGCAGCGAGCCCATCTCCTGGAGCCGGCCCTTCATGGTCGGGCCGAGGTCCTTCATCAGGAAGGGCAGGCCGGCGAACGGGCCGGCAAGATTGGCGCCGTCCTTGGCCGGATCGGCGATCACGTCATCGAACAGCTCGACCACGCCCGACAGTGCCGGATTGACCTTGGCAACGCCCGCAGCGGCCTGACGCGCCAACTCCTTTGCCGTGAGCTCGCCCTTGCGGACGCGCGCGGCCAGTCCCACGCCATCGTGCTGCGCCCATTCGTTCCAGCTCATCGGGAAAGTCATGCGATCCAAACCTCTTCGTGCGGCGCCACCTTAGTTTCGCACGGGAACATTTTAATCAACTGAGGCGGCGCGAAGGGCAGGGTTGCGCGGGATGGAGAGGTAATCCTCCATTGCATGCGCACGCATCAATCCGAGAGCTTTGCGATCACCGCGACCGGCCCGCCGCCAGCGGGGCCCTGGTGCTCGGCGCCGCCGGAGACGTAGACCGCCCCGGTGCCGGCGAGGCCGGCAATCAGGCCGCCGACGGCAGCCCGGGCGTGGCGCGTCGAGCTGATATCGGTATCTTCCAGCATGGTGTGGCGGAAGCCGCGCACGCTGCCATCAGGCGAGGCCTCGGCCTTGGCGAAGATGTTGACGAGCTCGCGGCCGGTCGTCGTCTGCGGCGCGGCACAGAGCCCAACGCTCTCCAGCGCCGCGAGCACGGCGGCAGCGTCGATCGCATCGCTCATCACGGCATGCCCGATCTCGAATTCGCTCGTCGAGGACATCGAATTGCCGAGCACGATGACGACGTTGTGCATCAGCTCGATTCCGGACGAGGTCGAGGCGACGTTCGAAAACAGATCGTAGCGCCGCAGCACGTCGTCGTCTCGTAGGTCGGTTGCGATCTCGCCGAGCGCGACTGCAACCCCGAGCGCGGAGGCGCCGCGCGAATAGGCCATCGAACTGTAGGCGCTGGTCGTCGCCGTCTTGTGGCCGCGCGCATTCGCCGCTTCGACGCGCTCGCTGGTGAGCAGCGGGCATTTGATCTGCACGAAATGGACGTCGGCGGGATCGGCGATCCCGGCATCCGCCATCGCGGCCTTCACGGCCTTGGCTGTCTCCGTGATCTGAGCGGAGCGGCCGAGCTCTTCAGGGAGAAAATCCCGCGTGTGCGCCATGCCGATGCTCAGGCGCTTGCCCGAGATGCCCGGCGGGCGCTGCTGGACGTCCTGGCGCGTGAACACCGTGATGTGCGGGCTAAGCACGCCCTCGGTGCCGCCGGACATCACGAAAGCGATGCGCTGCTCGACCTCCTGCGGCGACAGGCCGAGCTGCGGCGCCAGCGCCGTGCACAGCGCGGCAACGGCATATTCCCGGGTAAAGTCGTTGACGCCGCCATTGCCTTCGGTCTTGCCGAGGATGGCCAGGATGGATGCCGGATCAATCGCGCCGGAGCCGATCATGGCCATCAATCCGGAGACGTCGCCGGGGCCTTTGGTGGCGACCTTGAAGACGCCGACCGATGTCGTCCGCATTGTAGTCCTCACATGGGGTTCAGGAGCCCGGCCGACAAAACAGCCGTCGAACCGGGGCGCCTGTCAAGGTGTCGAGGCAATCCATCGTCGTCCCGGCGAAAGCCAGGACCCATTACCCCACGGAGAAGTTTGGCGAAGGCTCGTCGTTCGGTATTGATACCGCCCATGGTCGATGGATTCCGCGGTATGGGTCCTGGCTTTCGCCAGGACGACGACGGAAGATGTGCGTCGTCTTGGCCGTACCCACGATTGTGGCGAGATCGCATCGCTTCGACAAAAAATCCCTTGTCGACGGCCGCTCGCTGCACCTTGATGAATCAACCTCGATTGGTCCATAAGCGGCGTCCCGCAGCCGGTGGTTCGCCTCCGCGATGCGTGCTTGGATAGAGGGGTTCTCGCGTGGCAAATATCAACCAGAAAATTGCGCAGGAGCTTGGGGTTCGGGCGGAGCAGGTCGAGGCGACAGTGGCGCTGCTCGACGGCGGCGCCACGGTTCCCTTCATCGCCCGCTACCGCAAGGAAGCGACCGGTGCGCTCGACGATGCGCAATTGCGCACGCTGGAGGAGCGCCTGGGTTACCTGCGCGAGCTCGAGGACCGCCGCAAGGCCATCCTCGAATCGGTCCGCGAGCAGGGCAAGCTCGATGCCGCGCTGGAAGCCTCCATTCTCGCCGCCGACAGCAAGGCACGCCTCGAAGACATCTATCTGCCGTTCAAGCCGAAGCGCCGCACCAAGGCGGAGATCGCCAAGGAAGCCGGCCTCGAGCCGCTCGCCAATCAGCTCATGGCCGACCCCACCAACGATCCGAAGGTCGTCGCTGAGGCCTTCGTCAATGCCGAGAAGGGTGTTGCTGATGCCGCTGCGGCGCTCGACGGCGCCCGCGCCATCCTCGTCGAGCGTTTCGACGAAGACGCCGACCTGATCGGCGCGCTTCGCGAAGAGGTGTGGACCAATGCGCGCATGGCCTCCAAGGTGCGCGACGGCAAGAAGACCGAGGGCGAAAAGTTTGCCGATTATTTCGAGTTCTCCGAGCCGCTGACGAAGCTGCCCTCGCACCGCATCCTCGCGATGTTCCGCGGCGAGAAGGAAGAGATCCTCGATCTCCAGATCCAGGCCGAGGCCGAAGCATCGCCGCCGGGCGTGCCGAGCGTCTATGAGCTGAAGATCATGAAGCGGTTCGGCATCGCCGACCTCAAGCGCGCCGGCGACCGCTGGATGATCGACACCGTGCGCTGGGCCTGGCGCACCAAGATCCAGGTGCATCTCAACATCGACCTGCGCATGCGGCTGTGGAATGCGGCCGAGACCGAAGCCGTGCGCGTGTTCGCCTCGAACCTGCGCGACCTCCTGCTGGCCGCGCCGGCCGGCACCCGCGTCACCATGGGACTCGATCCCGGCTTCCGCACCGGCGTCAAGGTTGCCGTCACCGATGCGACCGGCAAGGTGGTGGATACTGCCGTGATCTATCCGCACGAGCCGCAGCGACAGTGGAACGAGGCGCTTGCGATCCTCGGCAAGCTCGCATTGAAGCATCGCGTCGAGCTGATCGCGATCGGCAACGGCACCGCCTCGCGCGAGACCGACAAGCTCGCGGCCGACCTCGTCAAGGGCCTGCCCGACTTGAAGATGACCAAGATCGTGGTGTCGGAAGCTGGCGCGTCGGTCTATTCGGCCTCGGCTTTCGCCTCGGAGGAGTTGCCGGGCCTCGATGTCACCCTGCGCGGTGCGGTGTCAATCGCGCGGCGGCTCCAGGATCCGCTCGCCGAGCTCGTCAAGATCGAACCTAAGGCGATCGGCGTCGGCCAGTACCAGCACGACCTCGGTCAGGCCAAGCTCGCCAAATCACTCGACGCCGTGGTCGAAGACTGCGTGAACGCGGTCGGCGTCGACGTCAACACCGCCTCGGCACCACTGCTCGCGCGCGTGTCGGGCGTCGGTTCCGGCCTTGCCTCGAGCATCGTGGCACACCGCGACGCCAACGGTCCGTTCAAGTCGCGCAAGGCGCTGAAGGACGTGCCGCGGCTCGGCCCCAAGGCGTTCGAGCAGTGCGCGGGCTTCCTGCGCATCCTCGGCGGCGAGGACCCGCTCGACGCCTCCGGCGTGCATCCGGAAGCGTATCCGGTGGTGCGCCGGATTCTCAGCGCCACCAAAAGCGACATCAAGGCGCTGATCGGCAGCAGCGACATCGTTCGCACGCTGAAGCCGAAAGACTTTGTGGACGAGACGTTTGGTCTGCCGACCGTCACCGACATCCTGCGCGAGCTCGAGAAGCCCGGCCGCGACCCGCGTCCGGCGTTCAAGGCCGCGGTGTTCATGGACGGCGTCGAGGAGATCAAGCACCTCAAGAAGGGCATGATCCTCGAGGGTACCGTGACCAACGTCGCCGCGTTCGGCGCCTTCGTCGACATCGGCGTGCACCAGGACGGCCTCGTGCACATCTCGGCGATGTCCAGGACCTACATCAAGGATCCACGCGAGGTGGTGAAGCCCGGCGACATCGTCAAGGTGAAGGTGCTGGACTTCGAGGTCGCGCGCAAGCGCATCTCGCTGACGCTGCGGCTCGACGACGAGGTCGGCGCCAAGAAGGACGCGCCCGGCATGCAGCGGGACAACAGCTCGCGCAATCCGTCCCGTATGACCTCGTCGGCCCCGCGCCAGCAGGAATCTTCCGGCGGCGGCGCCCTCGCGGAAGCGCTGCGCCGCGCGGCCGAGAAAAACGGCGGCAAGAGGGCGTAGCTTCTAACCTCTCCCCGCTCTTCTGCTGGGAGGTGTCGGATCGCTGCTCGATATATCGAGAGTTCTATCCGCGTCGTCATTGCGAGCGCAGCGAAGCAATCCAGAATCTTTCCGCGGCGGGACTCTGGATTGCTTCGTCGCAAGGGCTCCTCGCAATGACGAGGAGAGAGCGCGGGTCCGTCTCCCTAACTTCCGCGTCAGAATCTGGCGCGTTTGTAAGTTGAAGGTGCCGGTCCCTTCCTCTCATCTGATCCTTCTCGCGCGGCAGAAATATCGCCGCGCAGTACGGAGGATGCTTCGATGGACAACAGGCTTTTCAAAGGCCTCACCGCGGTGACGATCGCAGCGGTGATGGCGCTCGCTTCACCGGTGCTCGCCCGTGGCGGCGGTGGAGGCGGCGGCCACGGCGGTGGTGGTTTTGGCGGCGGAGGTCATGGCGGCTTTGGCGGTGGCGGGCATTTCGGTGGCGGCGGCATGCACGCGGGAGGCTTTGGCGGCGGCATGCACGCCGGTGGCTTCGGCGGCATGCACGTTGGCGGCATGGGTGGCGCCCGTTTCGCCCATGTCGGCGGACCGGGCTTCGGCGGCGCCCGCTTCGCGCATGCGGCGATCGGGCCGCGCTTCGCTGGTTCCGGCTGGCACGGCAGGCCCTTCATCGGCCGCCACGCCTTCTTCCGGCACCACCATCGCTTCTTCTTCGGAGCACCTTTCATCTATGCCGGCTACAATGACGGCTGTTGGCGCAGGAGCTGGACGCCCTATGGGTGGCAATGGGTCAATGTGTGCGGAGACTCTTGGTACTAGCATCGCCGTACCGCACCATTGTCGCGATCGTCATCGGACGGTTCCGCTCAGCCCCGGAACGGGATAGTCTGGTGGCGATCGTCGCGCGGAGTTTGTCATGTCCGGAGGTCACCGCCGCATTCTGGTCGTCGAGGACGATGCGGAAACCGCAGGCCAGCTCGTCGAGGAGCTGACGATTTCCGGCTACGACGTCGATCTCGCCGCCACCGGGCGCGAGGCCCTCAGCCACGGCGCCGCGCGCGACTATGCCGTGATCACCATCGACCGCATGCTGCCCGACATCGACGGCATCAGCGTGATGCGCCAGTTGCGCGACGACGGCATCGCCGCGCCGTTCCTGATCATCTCCGCACTTGGCGAAGTCGACGACCGCGTGCGCGGCTTGCGCGCCGGCGGCGACGATTATCTGGTCAAGCCGTTCTCCTTCACCGAATTGCTGGCGCGGCTGGAGGCGCTCGGCCGGCGCAGCGACACCGTTGCCAAGGAGACCATCCTGCGGGTTGGCGATCTCGCCGTCGACCTGATCGCACGTAGCGCGAGCCGCCGCGGCCGGAAGATTCCGCTGTTGCCGCGGGAATTCCAACTGCTCGAATATCTCGTCCGCAACGAGGGCCGCGTCGTCTCGCGTGCGATGCTGCTCCAGCATGTCTGGGATCTGCATTTCGATCCCTCCACCAACATCATCGACGTCTATGTCGGGCGCGTCCGTCGCAAGGTCGATGATGCCCAGGCCTATCCGCTGATCCACACCATCCGCGGCATCGGATATTGTCTCCGTGCTCCTGGCTAAAACGCTCCGCTCCTCGACCTTCCGCCTTGCGCTGATCGCGATCGCAGCATTTGGGCTGATCGTCGCGGCGATCATGGCCTATGTCTATTTCGGCACGATCGCCTATGTGCAGAGCCGTATCGGCGATGCCGGCGACCACAGCAGCTTCACCGCGATGATCGAGCTCGCGATGGCCGCTGTCGCCGTGCTGATGCTGGTGCTCGCCGGGCTCGCCGCGGTGCTGGTGACGCGCCGCACGGTCGGGCGAATCGAGGAGATCAACGCCACCAGCCGCGCCATCATGATGTCGGGCCTCGACCAGCGCATTCCCTTGCGCGGCAGTCACGACGAGTGGGACCGCGTCGCCGAAAACCTCAACCAGATGCTCGACCGCATCGAGACACTGATGGGCGAGGTCAAGCAGGTCAGCGACAACGTCGCCCATGATTTGCGTACGCCGCTGACGCGCATGCGGGGCCGGCTGGAGAAGGCCTATCACGCCCCTCGCAATGGCGAGGCCGACGCGGCTCTGATTGGTGACACCATCGCCGATCTCGACGCGGTGCTCGGCATGTTTGCCTCGATCACCCGCATCTCGGAGATCGAGACCCGCGCCCGCCGCAGCGCGTTTCGCACGCTTGATCTCGCCGAAATCGCCGGCGAGGTCGTCGAGCTCTACGATGCCGCCGCCGAACAGGTCGCGACTCGGCTCAGTCTGGGCGGCGATCGCGAGGTGGCGATCACGGGCGATCGCGACCTCCTGTTCGACGCCATCGCCAATCTCGTCGACAACGCGATCAAGCACGGCTGCGAAGGCGGGCAGGTGATCGTCACCTGCCGCCGCACCGACGGCGGTGCGACGATCGCGATCGCCGACGATGGTCCCGGCATTCCCACTGATGAGCGCGATCATGTGTTCAAGCGCTTCTACCGGCTCGAACAGAGTCGCTACACCCCCGGCGGCCTCGGCTTAAGCTTGGTCGCCGCGGTCGCCCGCCTCCATGGCGCCGAGATTGCCCTGCACGACAACGCGCCGGGGCTGACGGTTCAGCTCAGCTTCCCGCCGCACCTGCCCTAGAGTTCGATCACGCCGCGGCGTGCCGCATGTGCCACCGCATCGGTTCGGCCGGTGGCGTCGAGCTTGTCGAGCAGCGAGCCGACATGGAATTTGACCGTGTGGACGGAAATGCCGAGCTGACGCGCGATCATCTTGTTGGAGCCACCTTCCGCCATCAACGCCAGCACATCGAGCTCGCGCTGTGTCAGCGCGATGTCCTCAGGCATGATGCGCGGATCGCGGGTGACAATCGTCGCGGCCGCCTTCTCGCCGGGTTCGGCGAGGCGAAGCCCGGCGATATGGCCGAGCAGAGCCGCCAGGCGATCGGCGAGGGCGGGATCGTCGATCTCCAAGGCCAGAACGATCTCGGGGGCGATATCCTCGCTCACGCCGCCGGCCTCTCGCCGATCGTGACCTTGAAGCTGACCGGTTCGCCGCCGCGGCGCGCCGCGATATCGACCACCGCGCCCACGCTCGCCGGACCCAGCGTCCGCGACAGTGCACGCACGCCGGACAGCTTCTGGTCGTTGACGGCGACGATGACGTCGCCCTGGCGGATGCCGGCCGCCGCCGAAGGGCCGGCCTTGTCGACATTCATCACCATCGCGCCGACGCCGTCGTCGAGCCGGACCGGCTGCAGCCCGAGGCCGAGATATCCGCGTGCGATGCGGCCGCGCGCCTCTAACTGGGCCGCGACCCGCTCGATCGTCGCTGTCGGGATCACCAGCACACGCCTCGGGCCGAGCACGGCCATGCCGAAGGCTTCGCCCGATGCATCGAGCGCGAGGCCGCCCTGCTGGCTAGAGCGCAAGCGGACGTCGAGCTCGATCCGCGCGTCGATGTCGCCGCCGCGCAAGGAGCGCCAGCTCTTGCCGGACAGCGACACCATGCCGAGCGCGGCGCTCGGCGCATCGCGGTTGGTGGCGACAACAACCGACAACGCGCCGAGGGGCGGCACAATTGTGGCCAGCTTGACCGGGGCAATCGCGCTATCGACGCGCAGCAGTGCGACATCCGTCGTATGGTCGCGGCCTGCGATCGTGGCGGCCGCGGTGCTGCCGTCGGGGAGGCCGATCTCGACGTCGCCCTCGTCGGCCAGCGCCTCGTCGGCGGTGACGATCAGGCCGGGTTTCCAGACGAAGCCGGTGGCGCGGGAGCGATGCGAATGCACGGCGACGACGGAGGGCGCGGTGCGCGCCACGACGTCAGCGAGCGCCGACGATAGGGAGGTCAGGGGAGTTGAGTCGGTCATGGGGGGCTCCTGTAAGCTGCGCCCAATCTGGGATGTCGCGGCCGATTGTGAAACTGGCCGGATGGCCAGGAAATGAGCAGGGAAAGCTGGTCCGTAAGACCACGGCCGACGAACATGTGATTGGGAGCCGCTCACGGCAACGTGTAGCAATCGAGAAATTGCGCCGCACGGCCCTAAACCTTTCAGCGAGCCCTGACCGATGACCATCGACCTCACCCGCCGCACCCTGCTTCAACTCGCCGGCGCCACCTCGCTTGCAATGGCGGCGGCGGGCGCGGCGCGCGCCGAGGGCGCACCACAGGGCGGTGGGCCGACCTACGCCAGCCGCACCCCGATGCGGGTCGGCATGGTGACGCTCCGGGTGAAGAGTCTCGACAAGGTTGCGGACTACTATCGCGACGTCATCGGACTCACCGTGATGGAGCGCTCGGCAACTGCTGCAAGGCTCGGCACGGCCGGTATCACCCTGCTGGCGCTGGAGTCCCGTCCTGATGCCGAGATCGAGCCGCGCAACGCCGCCGGCCTTTACCACACCGCCTTCCTGATGCCGACCCGCAAGGACTTGGCGCGCTGGCTGGTAGCAGCCGCTTCGCATCGCGTGCCGCTGTCGGGCTTTGCCGATCACCTCGTTAGCGAATCCGTCTATCTCGACGACCCCGAAGGCAACGGCATCGAGGTCTATGCCGACCGCGATCCCTCGCAATGGCAGTGGAGCGAGGGCAGCGTGAAGATGGCGGCCGACGAGCTCAACATTCCCGAGCTGCTGTCGCTGACCAATACGCGCGTGCCTGATTATGCCAAGGCGCCCGACGGAATGCGCATCGGCCACATGCATCTGCGCGTCGGCGACCTCACGCAGGCTGAGCGCTTCTATCACGGTGCCATCGGCCTGGACCCGACCCGCAGCCGCAACGGCGCCGCGTTCCTGTCGTCGGGGCACTATCATCATCACCTCGGCATGAACGTCTGGCAGAGCCAGGGTGCCGGCCAACGCGACGATCAGGCAACGGGGCTCGCCTGGTTTTCGCTGGTGACGGAGAAGCCGGACCTGCTTGCCGCTCAAGACGAACGCCTGCGCAAGGGCGGCGCGAAAGTCACGGCGCTGGCGAATGGCGTGGAGGCGATCGATCCCTGGGGCACGCGGGTGCGGCTGATCAGGGTTTGATCGCGGGCGCGAGCGTTGGTAAGACCGGTCAGGCGCAAGCCAGTTTCCGGGATTTACAGCTGACATGTCCGATTTTCGCGGCGTCTTCCCCTATCTCGTCTCGCCCGTCGCTGCCGACGGCGCAGTGCGGACGAACGTGCTCGCAAGGCTCTGCGACGATCTGATAAGCGCCGGCGTCCACGGTCTGACCCCGCTCGGCTCGACCGGCGAGTTCGCCTATCTCAATGCCGCCCAACGCACCGCGGTCGTGCAGACCACGATCGAGGCGGCAAGGGGACGCGTGCCTGTCGTCGCGGGCGTGGCCTCCACCTCGACGGCTGACGCCGTGGCGCAGGCGAAGGCGTATCAGAAGCTCGGTGCCGACGGCATTCTGGCGATCCTGGAAGCGTATTTCCCCCTCGCCGATGCCCAAATCGAATCCTATTTTCGCGCCATCGCGGATGCCGTGGACATCCCCGTCGTGATCTACACCAATCCGCAATTCCAGCGCTCCGATCTCACCCTCGACACCATCGCGCGCCTCGCCGAGCATCCGCGCATCGGCTACATCAAGGACGCCTCGACCAACACCGGCCGGCTGCTCTCGATCATGAACCGCTGCGGCGATGCCTTGCGGGTGTTCTCGGCCTCCGCCCACATTCCGGCCGCGGTGATGCTGATCGGCGGGCTCGGCTGGATGGCGGGCCCCGCCTGTATCATCCCACGCCAGAGCGTCGCGCTCTACGATCTCTGCAAGGCTGGCCGCTGGGACGAGGCGATGGCGCTCCAACGCAAGCTGTGGCGCATCAACGAGGCTTTTGCCCGCTTCAACCTGGCGGCTTGCATCAAGGCCGGCTTGGCCATCCAGGGCTACGACGTCGGCGATCCCGTCCCGCCGCAGACCGCTCTCACCGCCGATGCGCGCAAGGTCGTGGAAGCGGCCTTGCGGGAGTTGGCGTAGCCATCCCCTCTCGTCATGGCCGGGCATAGCCGTCCGAAGGACGGCGTCGCTTTCGCTCGCCTATGTCCCGGCTATCCACGCGCTTCCACACGAAAAGTACGTGGATGCCCGGGACAAGCCCGGGCATGACGAAATCGCGGATATACCGCCTAAAAGCGCGGCTGGTATGCCCTTGATCGATCCGCTAAAAAGCGGCCCGCAGTTTCGAAAAGACCCTGAGGACCCCACGGAATGAACATTCTTCCCGGCAATTTGCGTTTCGGAGCGGGGCAGCCCGTCAAGCGTTTGGAAGACCAGCGACTGCTCACCGGGAAGGGACAGTTCATCGACGACAAGCCGGAAGATGGCGCGCTGTGGTTGTACCTGCTGCGCTCGCCGCATGCCCACGCGAAGATCGTCTCGATCGACACGGCCGCCGCCACGGCGATGCCTGGCGTGACCGCGGTCTACACCGGCGCCGACCTCGTCAAGGACGACATCGGAATCATCCCGACCTTGAGTATCTTCAAGCGCCCCGACGGCAAGCCGATGACGGTGCCGCCACGCCGCCTGCTGGCGCACGAAATCGTGCGCTATGCGGGCGAGGCCGTGGCCGCCGTGGTGGCCTCCTCGCGTGCCGACGCGCAGAGCGCGGCCGAAGCGATCGTGGTCGAATATGACGTGCAGCCGGCCGTGGTCGATCCCGTCGAGGCGGTCAAGCCCGGTGCGCCATTGGTGTGGCCGGAGGCGCCCGACAACATCGTCGGCGCGATGAGCTACGGCGATGCCGCCAAGGTGGACGAGGCTTTTGCCAAGGCGGCGCATACCGTCGAGCTCGATCTCGTCAGCCAGCGCCTGGTGCCGTCGGCCATGGAGCCGCGCTCGACCATTGCCGAGATCGACAAGACGTCCGGCCGCCTTCTGCTGCATGTGCAGTCGCAGACGCCCGCCTCGACCCGCGACGTGCTGGCCGAGGCCGTGCTGAAGCGGCCGAAGGACAGCGTGCGCGTCCTGGTCGGCGATATCGGCGGCGGCTTTGGCCAGAAGACCAACCTCTATCCCGAGGACGGCATCGTTGCTTACGCCGCAACCAAGCTGAACAAAAAAATCCGCTGGCGCGGCGATCGCACCGACGAGTTCGTCGGCGGCACCCATGGCCGCGATCTGACCTCGACCGCTTCCTTCGCACTCGACGAGAAAGGCAAGGTGCTGGCCTATCGCGTCAGCTCGATCGGCTGTACCGGCGCGTATTCCTCGGGCGCGGCCAACATCATTCCGCTGGTGCTGGGGCCGTTCGTGCAGACCGGCGTCTACGATTTGCCGCTGGTGCATTTCGAGGTGAAGTCGGTGATGACCCACACCGCGCCGGTCGGCGCCTATCGTGGTGCGGGCCGGCCCGAGGCCGTGTTCATCGTCGAGCGCCTGTTCGACGCTGCCGCGCGAAAAATCGGCATGGACCCGCGCGCGATCCGGAAAGCCAACTACATCAAGCCGGCGCAACTGCCCTACACCAATGCTGCGGGGCAGGTTTACGACTCCGGCGCCTTCGCGCACATGCTCGATCGCGCCGTGAAGCTTGCGGACTGGGACGGCTTTGCCGCGCGCAAGAAGGCCGCGAAGAAGAAGGGCCTGCTCTACGGCCGTGGGCTCACCTCCTATATCGAATGGACCGGCGGTCGTGCCCACACCGAGAAGGTCAGCCTGCACGCGACCGCGCAGGGCCGCGTCGTCCTGCATTCCGGCACCATGGCGATGGGGCAGGGGCTGCAGACCACCTACACCCAGATGATCTCCGACACGCTCGGCATTGCCATGGACAAGATCGACGTGGTCCAGGGCGATACTGATCTGGCGATGGGCTTCGGCAGCGTCGGATCGCGTTCGCTGTTCGTCGGCGGCACGGCGGTCGCGGTCTCCTCCAACGATCTGATCCAGAAGGCGCGCGAGAAGGCGGCGAACGTGCTGGAGACCTCGATCGAGGACATCGAATACCAGGGCGGCATGCTCACCGTGGTCGGCACCGACCGCCGCATCAGCCTGTTCGACATTGCCGAGAAAGAAGGCGGCGCGAAACTCAGCGTCGATTCCGAAGGCGAGGTCGACGGTCCGAGCTGGCCGAACGGCACCCATATCTGCGAGGTCGAGATCGACCCCGAGACCGGCGTGTCCAAGGTCGTGCGCTACACCACCGTCGACGACGTCGGTGTCGCCGTGAACCCGATGCTAGTGAGCGGCCAGATCCACGGCGGCGTCGCACAGGGCATCGGTCAGGCGCTGTATGAGGGCGTGTCCTATGATGCCGACGGCCAGCTGCTCACCGCGAGCTATCAGGACTATTGCATCCCGCGCGCCGACGACGTTCCGCCGATCGTTGTGACGCTGGACGATTCCGCGCCCTGCCGCACCAATCCGCTCGGCGCCAAGGGCTGCGGCGAATCCGGCGCCATCGGCGGTCCGCCCTGCGTCACCAACGGTGTGATGGATGCGCTCGCCGAACTCGGCATCACCCAGCTGAATACGCCGCTGACGCCGCAGAAGATCTGGCAGGCGATCCGGGATGCGAAGGTGGGCGGTTAGCGGCCATTGTCGTGCTGGCTGTCGCCACAAATCCAACTCGTGGGGGGGGGGGGGGGGGGGGGGGGGCGCCCCCGGGGGGGGGGGGGGGGGGGGGGGAAAAAAAAAAAAAAAAAAAAAGAAAAAAAAAAAAAAAATA